>NZ_QKTF01000010.1:0-122528 GCF_003234745.1 Curtobacterium sp. MCLR17_039 | reverse complement strand
CGGGGTGTCGTGACCGCCCGACCACGGCGGACGGGGTGCCGTGACCGCCCTAGGCGCCGACGGTGCTCTCGCGGATGACGAGCGACGGGGTCACGGCCGCGGACGACGCCGTCCCGCCGTCGATCAGGGCGAGGAGCGCCTGCCCCGCGACGCGTCCGAGCTCCTCGAGCCGCAGGTCCACCGTGGTCAGCGGCGGCCTCGAGGCGAGCGCCATCACGTCCCAGTCGTCGAACCCGGTGACCGCGACGTCTCCGGGCACCGAACGCCCGAGCTCCCGCAGCCGGTCGCACACGCCCCGGGCGATCTGGTCGCTGCCGCAGACGATCGCGTCGACGTCGGACGACTCCCGCGCGAGCACGTCCACCGCCTGCCGCCCCCAGCGCTCCGACCACTCGCCGTACAGCGGGTCGGTGACCAGGTGCGACCCGAGGACCGACGAAGCGCCGGCAACCCGTCGTGCCGCGGACCGGTGTCGTGCCGGCCCCGTCACGATCGCGACCCGCTGCCGCCCGAGCGAGCGCACGTGCGAGGCGACGAGCGCCGACCCGGCGGCGTCGTCGAGGGTGATCGACACGTCGGAGTCATCGGTCGAGGGTGTGAAGGCGTAGACGACGGGGATGGACACGTCGATCGGGGGCCGGGCGTCGGCGGAACGGCCGGTCACGATGATGCCGTCGACGCCGCGGGCCGCCAGGGAGCGCAGGTAGTGGGCCTCGCGCACGTGGTCGTCGCGGGTGTCGCACAGCAGGACGGCCATCCGCCCGGCGGACAGGGCGTCCTCGGCGCCGAGCAGCACCGGGATCGAGAAGCGGCCGAACGAGTCGGTGGTGATCATGCCGACGGTGTAGGTCCGTCCCGACGACAGTGCACGGGCCCGGGCATCGCCGACGAACCCGAGCTTCTCGGCAGCTTCCTTCACCCGCAGCCGGGTGGCGTCCCGCAGCTGCCCGGTGCCGTTCAGCGCCTTCGACGCGGTGCCGATCGACACCCCGGCGAGCGCCGCCACGTCGGTGATCCGGATCGGCTGACCGGTGCGTTCGAGCGTCACGGCAACCACCTTTCCGACGTTCAGGACGTGCCGATGACCTTACACAAAACCGCCGGGACGCCCTTGCGCGGCGTGCACCCCGTGTCGTAACGTCCACCGCAGAAACCGTTTTCCGGATGGCCAGCCTCATCCGAACGGCACCGAGTCACATCGCAAGGAGGCGACATGACCACCACGCTCGCGACCGATCGCGGCGCGCACACCGCGACCCCGGTCCTCCCGACCGCCGACGCGCACCTCACGCTCCGGCCGCTGCCGACCGGCGACGCCCGGATCACCGGCGGCTTCTGGGCGCTCCGTCAGGAGCGCAACGGCCGCGACGCCGTCCGCAGCGGCTACCAGCAGCTGGAGACGGCCGGCAACTTCCGTAACCTCCGCATCGCCGCCGGGCTCGAGCAGGGCGAGGCCGTCGGCCCGATCTTCATGGACTCCGACGTGACGAAGTGGCTCGAGGCCGTGGCGTGGGAGTACGGCCGCGCGCCCGCCGAGGACCTGCTCGACCTGCAGCGCGAGGTCACCGCCCTGTACGCCCGGGCGCAGGCCGACGACGGGTACCTGGACTCCGTGCAGCAGGTGCGCGGGAAGGGTGAGCGGTACACGGACCTCAAGTGGAGCCACGAGATGTACTGCGCCGGTCACCTGTACCAGGCGGCCGTGGCGCAGCTCCGTGCGACGGGCGACACCGGTCTGCTCGACGTCGCGATCAAGAACGCCGACCACCTGGTCCGCACGTTCGGCGACGGCACCGCACCCGACGGCACACCGAAGACCCGCGACATCGACGGCCACCCTGTCGTCGAGATGGGCTTGGTCGAGCTGTACCGCGAGACCGGCAACCGTGACTACCTCGACCTGGCGCACTGGTTCGTCGACGCCCGCGGGCACGGCATCATCGAGCGCGCCGGCGGCGAGCCGACGTACTTCTCCGACCGGGTGCCGAGCCGGCGGGCCACGACCGTCGAGGGGCACGCCGTCCGCGCCGTGTACCTGGCTGCGGGTGCCGTGGACGTCGCGATCGAGACCGGGGACACCGAGCTCCTCGCCGCGAGCGAGACGCAGTTCGCGGACATGATGGCAACGAAGGCCTTCATCACCGGCGGCCTCGGGGCGCGCTGGGACTGGGAGGCGTTCGGCGACCCGTACGAGCTGCCGACCGACCGCGGCTACGCCGAGACCTGCGCGGCGATCGGCGGGGTGCAGTGGGCCTGGCGGCTGCTGCTCGCGACCGGCAAGCCGGTCTACGCCGACGCGATCGAGCGCTTGCTCTACAACGCGTTCCTCGCCGGGGTGAGCCTGGCGGGCACGGAGTACTTCTACGTGAACCCGCTGCAGCAGCGCGACCACGCCCACCAGGACGAGAACCGTTCCCCCGCCCACGGGCGACGCGGATGGTTCGACTGCGCCTGCTGCCCGCCGAACATCATGCGCACCTTCGCGAGCCTCGACGGTTACCTGGCCACGGCGACCGACGGCGGGCTGCAGATCCACCAGTACGCCACCGCCGACCTCGGTCCTGTGCGGGTCGAGACCGACTACCCGCACGACGGCCGCGTCCGTGTCACGGTCACCGAGGACGGCCCGCTCACCCTGGGCCTGCGGATCCCGGCCTGGTCGGACACCACGACCGTCACGGGCCCGGGCGGGTCCGCGAGTCCGACAGCAGGCACGCTGCACGTCGTCGACCGCGAGTGGTCGGCAGGCGACACGGTCGAGCTCGTCTTCGACACGACGCCGCACCGCTACGTCGCCGACACCCGCATCGACGCCGCCCGCGGGCAGGTCGCGATCGAGCGCGGCCCGCTCGTGTACGCGGTCGAGCAGGCGGACCAGCAGGGCTTCACGGTCGACGACCTGACGGTCGACGCGGACGCGCCGATCACCGAGGAGCGCCGCGACGACCTGCTCGACGGCGTCGTCACGCTGCGGATCCCGGGCCACGCCCCGGCCGAGCACGTGCAGCCGGCCTGGCCGTACCAGCGTCTGGACGCGACCCGGTCGGGAGGCGCGGATCACGCCGGAGACGTGACCGACGTCGACGACGTGGCCGGTCCGCAGGGCGTCACCACGGGCCTCCAGGCTGGTGACGACGGCCGCGACGTCACCGCGACCGCCGTCCCGTACTACGCGTGGGCCAACCGGGGAGCCGCGCCGATGCGCGTCTGGCTCCCGCTGGCGCGGTGACCGGCATGGACCGCCGAGCGTTCCTCGTCGGCGGCGTCGCCGGCGGGGCCGCACTCGCCCTGGCCGGGTGCTCCGGCACCCTGCCGAAGGTCGTCGCGAAGCCCGCGAGCTTCGGGAAGAAAGCGACCGGCACCGTGCAGGTGTGGTGCCGGTCGGCGACCCAGGCCGGCCTGACGTCGGCCGTCGCCGGGTTCAACAAGGCGAACCCGGCGCTGCAGGTCCAGCTGACGCCCGTGCCGGACGCGCAGTACGTGACCAAGCTCGCGACCGCGATCCGCGGGGGTGAGCCACCGGACGTCGTGGACATCGACGACATCAACTCGCAGCTGTTCATCTTCCGCGAGGCGTTCGCCGACCTGACCGACGTGGTCAAGAACCTGGACTACTTCGACGCGATCTCACCGGGGCACCTGCGCCTGCTCGAGTACCGCGACCGGTACTACGGCCTGCCCTACCTGGCCGACAACTCGCAGCTGTTCGTGAACACCGAGCTGTTCGAGCGTGCGGGCCTCGACGTCGAGGAGTCGACGAAGGACCTGTCCACGCTGCTCGACGCGGCGAAGGCCATCCGGAAGCTCGACGACGACGTGTACGGCTGGTCGATCTCCGGCAACGCCGCCGGCATCATCGGCTTCGTCACGCAGCCGCACGTCTGGGCGACCGGGGTCGACATGATGACCGGCGAGGTGGGATCCCAGCGGGCGAACATCACCGGCAACGACGCCCTCGAACGCATGCTCGAGTTCTACCGGCAGCTGTGGAAGGACGGCGTGCTGTCGAAGGCGACGTACTCCGACGCCGGCACCACGTGGGGTGCCGACTTCCGGGCCGGCAAGGTGGGGATCTTCCCGACCTCGTACGGGGCGACCGTGCCCGCGGCCACCAAGGCGATGCGGGCGAAGATGCAGACGGTGCTCATCCCGTCGTGGGACGGCCAGCGGTCGTTCTTCGACGGCGGCGACAACATGTGCATCCCGAACGGGGCGGCGAACCCGTCCGGTGGGTGGGCGTTCATGCAGTACGCGAACGGCCTCCAGCAGCAGCAGGCACTGCCGGACGGCGGGTACTTCCCGACGCGGTCGGACGCCGCCACCCCGGAGTACCGCAAGCGGTTCCCGCTGGCGTACGGGCCACTCGACGCCATCGACAAGGGCTACGCACCGCAGACGCTGGCGTACAACCTGCTCAACAACCAGCCGTCGTCGCCGTACTTCGCGATGTTCCGCGAGGCCGTGTTCGGGTCGGGGAGCGCTGCCGCCATGCGGACGGCGCAGTCCGACTACCAGCGGATCCTCGACCAGGTGCAGGCCTGAGCCTGCCTGTCTTCTCCGCTCGTCTCGCTCTTGTTGATGCACAGAGAGGTGCACGCATGTCGACCATCTCCACCCGGCGCCCCGCCGGCCGGACCGGCCCGGGCCGTCCCACCGTGGGCCGCCGCCCGGGGCGTGGCGGCTCCGTCCGGACCCGCAACTCGCTCACCCACCCGCCGCGCACCGGCGCCGTCCTCGTCGCCCCGGCGATCCTGTTCGTCGCCGTCTTCGTGCTCGTCCCGCTCGTGTTCGCGCTCTACATCTCGTTCACGAACTGGCCGCTGATCGGCCCGTACCGGTTCATCGGGCTGCAGAACTACCTGACGCTGTTCCAGGACCCGACGTTCGTGCACGCCATCGGCTACACGCTGCTGTACACGGCGATCGTGACCCTGCCGATCCTGGCGCTCGGGTACTTCCTCGCCGTGCTCGTCCGCGCACGTCGCCGTGGCAGCACGATCCTGCGGACCGTGTTCTTCCTGCCGTACGTGGTCGGGCTGACGACGCTCTCGTTCATGCTCGTGCTCGAGGCGCAGCCGAACTCCGGAGCCGTCAACATGGTGCTCCGCTGGCTCGGGATCACCGACGGCAGCACCGCGTGGCTCGTGAACGGTCCGCTGGCGACGCTGCTCATCTGCGTGCTCGTGGTGTGGGCGGTGTCCGGGCTGACCATGGTGCTGCTCATGTCGGCGATGCAGGGCGTCCCCGACGAGGTCTACGAGTCGGCGCAGCTCGAGGGGGCCTCCTGGTGGCAGACCGAACGCCTCATCACGTTCCCGATGATCCGCTCGACCGTCGCGCTGAGCGTCATCATCTCGGTGATCGGGTCGCTGCTCGCCTTCAACCAGTTCTACATCCTGACCCAGGGCGGGCCGGGCACCGAGACCACCACGATCGTGAACGCGATCTACAACCGCGGGTTCGTGAACCTGCAGCTCGGGGCCGCGACCGCCCAGTCGATCGCCCTCGTCGTGGTGATCGCCGCCGTGACGGTGTTCCAGTTCTGGGCACTGCGAGAGAAGGACTGACGCCATGAGCACCACGACCTCCCGTGCGGCCCTCGCGGCGCCGGACCTGTCCACCAGGACCCTGACCACCACGGGTGACGGCCGACGTCGGCGCCACCAGCAGGGCAGCGTCCAGCACCCCCGCGACACCACCGTGAAGCGCACCCTGTACGCGATCGCCGGCATCGGTTCCGCCCTCGTGTTCGGCGTCCCGCTCATCTGGTCGATCCTGCGGGCGTTCCAGTCCGAGGCCGTCATCACGCAGGCCCCTGACCCGGCGACGTTCTTCCAACTCGGGTGGCAGAACTTCGCCGCCGTGTTCGCCTCGTCCTCGCACCTGCTCACCGGCGTCGTGAACTCGCTCATCGTGTCGATCGCCACGGCGGTGCTGACCGCGGTGATCGCGACGATGGCCGGCTACGGGTTCGCCCGCTTCCGGTTCCGGGGCGCCGGGCTCGTGTTCGGCCTGGTGCTGCTGACGATGATGGTGCCGTTCCAGGCCATCCTCACGCCGCTGTACCTCGAGATGAACGCCATGGGGCTGACGAACTCGCTGCTCGGGCTCGTGCTGTTCTACACGACCGTGAACCTGCCGTTCGGGGTGTTCGTGATGCGCAACGCGTTCGAGTCGATCCCCACCGAGCTCGAGGACTCGGCCTTCGTCGACGGTGCCTCGCGCTTCAGGGTCGTCGTGTCGGTGCTCCGCCCGCTGCTCCTGCCGGGGGCGGCGACCGCGGCGCTCTACGCGTTCCTGGCGTCGTGGACGGAGTTCCTCGGAGCCCTGACGTTCCTGACGAAGGACTCGCTGTACACGCTTCCGGTCGCGCTGCTCAACCTGCAGACCGGGGCGTACGGGCAGGTGTCGTACGGCAACCTCGTCGCCGGGTCGGTGGTGGCGATGATCCCGTGCATCGCGCTGTACGTCGGGTTGCAACGGTTCTACGTCGCCGGGCTGTCGTCCGGGGCGTTGAAGGGCTGACGGTCGGGTCAGCTCGCCGGCGGCGCCCCTCGCACCGTGCGAGGGGCGCCGCCGGTGTGGTGCGAGGTTGCGTACTCCGTGCGGGGCGCAGGGGCTCGCACCGAGTACGGAACCTCGCACCAGGCCGAGCGCGCGGCGCGGACCTCGCACGGTGCGAGCGCGCGGCACCGGACCTCGCACGGTGCGAGGGGCGCTACGTGCTGCGCCGCACCACCAGCTCGGGCGCGAGCAGTGTCTCGTCGCGGGGCTCCCCCTCGACCAGGGCCCGCACGGTGTCGAGCACCCGCTCCCCCATCGCCCGGAAGTCCTGCCGCACGGTGGTCAGCGGCGGCGTGAAGTGCGCGGCCTCGGGGACGTCGTCGAACCCCACGACCGCGATGTCGTCCGGCACCCGCAGCCCCTCGTCGGCGAAGGCGTGCAGCACCCCGAGGGCCATCTGGTCGTTGCCCGCGAAGACGGCGTCGACCGTCCCCACGTCGATGTGCCTGGCGGCCGCGAAGCCGCTCGCCGGGGTCCAGTCGCCCTCGAGCACGACCGGTTCGAGCCCGGCGTCCTGCATGATCCGCACGTAGGTGGCACGACGCACCTCGGACTCCTGCGACACGTGCGGTCCGGCGATGTGCACGATCCGCCGGTGTCCGCGGTCGAACAGGTGCTGCATGACGAGCGAGGTGCCGGCCGCCTGGTCGATGGCGACGGCGGCGACGCTCGGTGCGACCGGGGTCCGGACGGCGTCGCGCTGCACGGCGTTCGACACCACGACGGGCACCGTGACCGGCACGGTGAGCGACGCGAGGGCGTCGAGCACCCGGTTGTCGGCGGCGACCAGCACGATCGCGGCGACGTCCTGCGCGAGCAGCGTGGTGAGCGCCCCGGACAGGTCGGACGGCCGCGGCTCCTCGGGCAGGGTCGACAGCAGCACGTGGTACCCCGCGGACCGCGCGGCCCGTTCGAAGCCGATCGAGGTGCTCGACGGCCCGTACAGCGCGTCGCCGGCGGTGATGATGCCGAGCGCCTTGCTCCGCCCACCGGCAAGCGCCCGGGCGGCGGCGCGGGGTCGGTACCCGAGCTCGGTGACGGCGTCGGTGACCTGCGTCCGGTACTGCTCGCGGACGGTCGGGTCGCCGTTGATCACGCGGGAGACGGTCTGGTGGGACACGCCGGCGCGTTCGGCGACGTCGAAGATCGTCGGGGCCTTCCGGCGCTTGCCGCCCCTGCCCTCGGGGGCGGTCGTGGTGCTCACGTGGCCAACCGTACCGCTCGGTCCGGCCGCCGCGGCAAGATCACGAAACGGCGGTGTTGAGTTGACACCCCGTCACGGAACCCACATGATGTGAGCGCTCACACGAGCGCATCCCACGGGGCACAGCAGCCCCGGCACCCGACCGCGTCGAGGACGACGCGAAGGAACAGAGGTACTTCGATGATGAAGCGCAGGATCATCGCGGGCGTCGCAGCCGTCGGCATCGCGATCTCGCTGGCCGCTTGCTCGGCCGGCGGCCGTGCGTCCACCGATGGTGGCGGCAGCGGCGACAACAAGGGCGCCCTCGTCGGCGTCGCCATGCCCACCAAGGTCTCCGAGCGGTGGATCAAGGACGGCAACGCGGTCAAGAGCGACCTCGAGAAGGCCGGCTACAAGGTCGACCTCGAGTACGGCGACAACAAGGTCCAGCAGCAGGCCCAGCAGGTCAGCAACATGATCACCAAGGGCGCGAAGGTCCTGATCATCGCGTCGATCGACGGTGGCGCGCTCTCCGACCAGCTCGACGCCGCCGCCAAGGCCGGCATCAAGGTGATCTCGTACGACCGCCTGCTCACGGGCAACAAGAACGTCGACTACTACGTGTCCTTCGACAACGAGAAGGTCGGCGTCGACCAGGCGAACAGCCTGCTCACCGGCCTGGGTGTGCTCGACGCTGACGGCAAGAAGACCGGCGAGAAGGGCCCCTTCAACATCGAGGTCTTCGCCGGCTCGCTCGACGACAACAACGCCGGGTTCTTCTTCAACGGCGCCATGAAGACGCTCAAGCCGTACCTCGAGGACGGCACGCTGAAGATCCAGTCCGGCCAGGACCAGCTGTCCCAGGCCGCGACGCAGCAGTGGGACCCGGCCACGGCCAAGGCCCGCATGCAGAACCTGATCGCCAAGTCCTACTCGGGCGGCACCACGCTCGACGGCGTGCTCTCGCCGTACGACGGCATCTCGATCGGCATCATCTCGGCGCTCCAGGGCGCCGGGTACGGCACGAGCGACCGTCCGCTCCCGACCGTCACGGGCCAGGACGCCGAGGCCGCCTCGGTCAAGTCGATCATCGCCGGCCAGCAGTACTCGACGATCTACAAGGACACGCGCAAGCTCGCCAAGCAGTCGGTCACCATGGCCGAGGACCTGCTCACCGGCAAGAAGCCCGAGGTCAACGACACGAAGAGCTACGACAACAAGGTCAAGGTCGTCCCGACCTTCCTGTTCCAGCCGACGGTCGTCACGAAGGACAACTACAAGGAAGTCCTCGTGGACTCGGGGTACTACACCGAAGCCGACCTGAAGTAGTCAGGCCCATCTCACGGACCGGAGGCGCGGTGCCAGACCGCACCGCGCCTCCAGTCCGTCTCCACCAGCGCGCCCACGCGCGCACGACGGAAAGGCGTCCACATGGCGGACACCATCCTCGAGATGCGGGACATCACCAAGACGTTCCCCGGCGTCAAGGCCCTGCAGGGCGTCTCGATCGAGGTCGAGCGCGGCCAGGTCCACGCGATCTGCGGCGAGAACGGCGCGGGCAAGTCCACGCTCATGAAGGTGCTGTCGGGTGTCTACCCGGCCGGCTCCTTCGACGGCGAGATCCTGCTCGACGGCGAACCCGTGCGGTTCGCGAACATCAACGACTCCGAGGCTGCGGGCGTCGTGATCATCCACCAGGAGCTGGCGCTCAGCCCCTTCCTGTCGATCGCCGAGAACATCTTCCTCGGCAACGAGCAGTCCAAGGGCGGCTTCATCGACTGGAACAAGACGAACCTGACGGCCGCCGAGCTGCTCAAGCGCGTCGGGCTGAAGGACAGCCCCGTCACCAAGGTCGTCGACCTCGGTGTCGGCAAGCAGCAGCTCGTCGAGATCGCGAAGGCGCTCTCGAAGGAGGTGAAGCTCCTCATCCTCGACGAGCCCACCGCCGCGCTGAACGACGACGACTCCGCGCACCTGCTCGAGCTCATCCGCTCGCTGCAGGCCGAGGGCATGACGGCGATCATCATCAGCCACAAGCTCAACGAGATCAAGGCGATCGCGGACAGGGTCACGATCATCCGCGACGGCAAGACCATCGAGACGCTCGACATGCGGGCCGACGACGTGTCCGAGGACCGGATCATCCGCGGGATGGTCGGCCGTGACCTGTCGAACCGGTACCCCGAGCGCGAGAACCCCGTGATCGGCGAGGAACTGCTGCGGATCGAGGACTGGACCGTCCACCACCAGCTCGACTCGTCGCGCGAGATCATCCACCAGGCCAACCTCAACGTCCGCGCCGGCGAGGTCGTCGGCATCGCCGGGCTCATGGGCGCCGGCCGCACGGAACTCGCGATGAGCGTCTTCGGCCAGTCCTACGGCACCGGCATCAGCGGCACCGTCTACAAGCGCGGCACCCCGATCAAGACGCACACCGTCTCGCAGGCCATCGACAACGGCATCGCCTACGTCACCGAGGACCGCAAGCGGTACGGCTTGAACCTGATCGACGACATCAAGCGGAACATCTCCGGGTCGGCACTCGGCAAGCTCGCCAACTGGGGCTTCGTCAACTCGTCGGAGGAGACCACGGTCGCGACCCAGTTCCTCAAGAGCCTCAACATCAAGGCGCCGAACGTCGACGTCGTGACGGGGAAGCTCTCCGGCGGGAACCAGCAGAAGGTCGTCCTGTCGAAGTGGATGTACGCCGACCCCGACGTGCTCATCCTCGACGAGCCCACCCGCGGCATCGACGTCGGCGCGAAGTACGAGATCTACACGATCATCAACCAGCTCGCCGACCAGGGGAAGGCGGTCATCGTGATCTCCTCCGAGCTCCCCGAACTGCTCGGCATCTGCGACCGCATCTACACCCTCTCCGAGGGCACCATCACGGCCGACGTCCCGCGCGCCGAGGCGACGCCCGAGGTCCTCATGCAGTACATGACCCAGGAACGGGAGACCCCTGTCAATGAACGCGCTTAAGTCCGCCGTCGGCTACCTCACCGGGCAGCTCCGACAGATCGGCCTGTTCATCGCGCTGATCGTCATCGTCATCTTCTTCCAGGTGACCACGAACGGCATCACGCTGGCCCCGATCAACGTCTCGAACCTGATCGTCCAGAACAGCTACATCCTCATCCTGGCCATCGGCATGGTCATGGTCATCATCGCCGGACACATCGACCTGTCGGTCGGCTCGGTGGTCGCCTTCACCGGGGCCATGGCCGGCGTGATGATCACGCAGTGGAACATCCCGTGGCCGATCGCGGTCGTGCTCTGCCTGGTGGTCGGTGCGCTCGTCGGCGCCTGGCAGGGCTTCTGGATCGCGTACTTCGGGATCCCGGCGTTCATCGTGACGCTGGCGGGCATGCTCGCGTTCCGCGGCGCGGCGCAGATCGTCCTGCAGAACCAGCAGATCTCGCCGTTCCCCGCCGGCTTCCGCTCGCTCGGCTCCGGCTTCCTGCCGTCCTTCGGCACCACCGGGTACGAGCCGCTCACGATGATCCTCGGCTTCGCCGCCGCGGCCGTCATGGTGATCGCCGCGTTCCGCGGTCGCATCACGCGTCGCAAGTACCAGCTCGAGAGCGAGCCGTTCGCCTGGTTCATCGTGAAGACGGCGTTCGGCGCCGTGCTCGTGATCTACGTGGCACTCCTGCTCGCCAGCTACAACGGCACCCCGATCGTGCTCGTCGTGCTCGGTGCCCTCGTGGTGATCTACTCGGTCGTCATGCGGAGCGCGGTGTTCGGCCGCCACATCTACGCGATCGGTGGCAACGCCCTGGCCGCGCAGCTGTCGGGTGTGAAGACGAAGCGCGTCACGTTCCTGCTCTTCGTCAACATGGGTGTCATCTCGGCCCTGGCGGGCGTGGTCTTCACCGGCCAGCTCAACCTGGCGGCACCGGGCGCCGGCAACGGCTTCGAGCTCGACGCCATCGCCGCCGTCTTCATCGGTGGCGCGGCCGTCACCGGCGGCATCGGCACCGTGCCGGGTGCGATCGTCGGTGGTCTGATCATCGGCCTGCTGAACAACGGCATGTCGATCCTCGGTGTCGGCACCGAGTTCCAGTCCCTGATCAAGGGTCTGGTGCTGCTCGCCGCCGTCGCGTTCGACGTGTTCAACAAGCGCCGGGCGGCGTCCGCGCGCAAGTAGCGGTTTCGCGCGTGCGCGTTCGCGCGTTCGCTTGGTGAGCAGAAATGGTCGGGTCCTCGATGGGGACCCGACCGTTTCTGCTCACGATCGCGACAGGACGGCCCAACCCCCGGCCGGGAGGCGCAGGGTCCCGTCCCCGAGATCGGCCCCGCCCGCCTCGACCTGCGTCGCGTCGGCCACGGGCACCTCGACGGGATCGTCCGACAGGTTCAGGGCGGTCACCACGGCGGCGTCCGCCGTCGCGGTCCGCAGCACCACGGCGGTGTTGGTCAGGTGCACGAGGTCGGTGTGCGCGCGGTGCAGCCACGGGTTCCGGCGACGCAGGGCAATGAGCGCCTCGTACGCGTGGGTCAGGTCCGTCGGCTCCGGCACCTCGGCCGGGAACTCCGGGCGGACCGCGTCGTCGCCGCCCTCGCGTTCCTCCTTCACCCCGGTCCAGCCGTACTCGTCGCCCGCGTAGACCACCGGGGTCCCCGCCACCGTGAACAGCACCGCGGCGGCGTGCCCGGCGAACCGCTCCCCCACCGCGCTCACGATCCGGGTGACGTCGTGGTTGCCGACGAACGTCGTCGGGGCGAAGGTGGCCAGCAGCGCGTCGTGCCGCTCGATCGCGTGCGCGAGCTCGTGGCCGTTGCGGTCCGCGATGCCGTGCCAGATCCCCTGCCACAGCTCGTACTGGGTCAGCGAGTCCATCGTCGAGTCGCGTGCGATCGCCGCCGCGTCGCCGTGGATCACCTCGCCGCTGAACCAGGCGTCCGGGAACCGCTCCCGCACCCGCGGCAGCACCCGTGCCCAGAACGCCGGTGGCACCGCGTACGCCGCGTCGAGCCGCCAGCCGTCCACCCCGCGGTCCAGCCAGTGGGTCATGACCTGCACCACGAGGTCCTCGGTGGCGCGGCTGTCGTGGTCGAGCGCGACGAGGATGTCGTGGCCCTCGAACAGCCCGACGGGCACGGGCTCCCCCGGCTGCCACCCGGACCAGTCGATGGCGAACAGGTCGGCGGTCGGCGCCTCCGGGCCGTGGTCGGACAACGCGCGGAAGGCCGGGTGCTCACGGCCGACGTGGTTGAACACCCCGTCCAGCAGCACCCGCACGCCCCGCTCGTGCGCCGCGGCGACCAGGGCGTCGAAGTCGGCGTCGTCGCCCAGGCGCGGGTCGATGCGGAAGTGGTCGACCGTGTCGTACCCGTGGGTCGAGCTCGCGAACACCGGGCCGAGCAACAGCCCGTTCAGGCCGAGGTCGACGACGTGGTCGAGCCATGCGGTCAGGCGGTCGAGGCGGTGTTCGAGCGGACGCTCCCCCACCGGTGCCGTCGGACGGACCTCGGCGCCGACGAAGCCGAGCGGGTAGACGTGCCACCACATCACGTGCTGGACCCAGGCCGGCTCGGACGGACGGGCGGGGACGGTGTCGGGGTTCACCGCTCCGATGCTGCCAGGCGCACCTGGACCGTGTGCGTGGTCGCTGTGCACTGCCCTGCCGGGCAGGACGAGGATGGGGCCATGGGACGGGCGATCAGGACGGAAGCCGATGCGTCGGCGTCGGAGTCGGCACACGTCGAGCGCACCTGCGCCTCGTGCGGACGACGGATGCCGTCGTCGGCGGCGCCGGAGGCGAAGTGGTGTTCCGGAGCCTGCCGTCGACACGGTCTCGACGACACCGACCGGGCTCTGGAGCAGCGCATCGACGAACTGCTCGCGGCACGGGCGCGGACCTCGAGCATCTGCCCGTCCGAGGTGGCACGCTCGCTGGACCCGGACGACTGGCGACCGCTGATGGAGCCCGCGCGTCGAGCCGCCCGCCGCATGGTCGCGCGCGGCGAGGTCGAGATCACCCAGGGCGGGTCCGTCGTCGACCCGTCGACCGCCAAGGGTCCGATCCGCATCCGCCGTCCGCGGTGATCCCGGGTGCCGTGCGCCCACCTCAGGTGCGCTCGTGGACCGTACGGATGAGCCGTTCGAGCGCGGTCACCAGCGCCCGTGTCTTCTCCTGGGTCACACGCGACGTCGAGTACTGGAAGTTCGTCTTCTCATCGGTCAGGCGCTTGAAGTGCAGGCCGGGTCGGGTGTCCGGTGCGCAGGCCGTGTCGAGCAGCCGTCGAGCGGCGGCGTGGTCGTCGCCGAGATGGTGGTGGCCGAGGATCGCACCGCAGATCGCGTCCGACGCCGCGATCCCGCCGAGCACAGCGTTCGCACCGGCGGCCTTCCAGTCCGCGTGACTCGTCGACTCGACGTAGAGGAGCGCGACCTCGAGGTAGGACTCCGCTTCGTCTCGGCGCATCGCGACTGCGGCCCTGTCGACGGCGCGCACGCGGGAACCCATCAGATGTACGTCCTGATCTCCTCGCCGAAGACTGTTCGGGCTTCTTCTCGCCACGACCCGACGAGCGGGTCTCCCTCGACCACGAACCGACGGAGATCAGCGCGGGTCACGTCGAAGACCTGGCACTCGTTGCCGGTCCACCGCCGGACGAGGTCACCGAGGCGGACGACGACGTCCGTGTCGACGGTCTCCTCGAAGACGACGAGGAGGTCCAGGTCGGACGTCGGCGTCGCGGTGCCTCGGGCAACTGAACCGAAGATCGAGACCGAGAGGACCCCGGCCTGCGCCGACGCGACGTACGCGCCGATCCGACGTTCGAGTTCGTCGCTGGCTTCGAGTCCGAGTTCCACCGCCGGCCAGAGCAGGTGTTCCCGGTTGACCCGGTAAGCAGAGTGCTGCAGACCGCGCTCGACCTGCACGAGCCCTGCCGCCTCGAGCTTGTCGAGCGCTCGTTTGATGCCGGTGTGCTGCGGAGCGCCCGCGACCCGCGCAACCTGTCGTCCGGTCATGCCCGAATCGGTCCGGGCGAGGACGCGGAGCGCGTCGGCCTGTGTGGCTCCCAGCAGCGTGGCGAGTGGTTGTGCGAGTTGCATGTCGATTCCTCCGCGGGGAGTGTACCGCTCAACGGTACAAGTGGTGCGTTCCTGTGTACACAGGACCGGCGCCGGGGCGCGGTGAGGGAACACGTGTCGCCCAACGTGGGTTGCATCGAGGGATGACTGCAACCGGATCGACCGAACCGACCCCTGCCCGCCGCGAAGCCCTGGTCGTCGGAGCCAGTGGCATCACCGGTTCCGCCCTGGTGCGCCACCTGCTCGACCTGGGCTGGGACGTGACGGCGCTCTCCCGCCGACCGCTCGCCGAACAGGGCGTCCGGACCGTCGCGGCCGACCTGCGCGACCCGGAGAGCCTGACGGCCGCACTCGCCGACGAGCACCCGACCCACGTCTTCTTCACCGCATGGCAGCGGCAGGACACCGAGGCGGAGAACATCCGCGTGAACGGCGGCATGGTCCGCGACCTGCTCGCCGCACTGTCGCACGCTCCGCTCGAGCACGTCGCCCTCGTCACCGGCCTGAAGCACTACCTCGGCCCGTTCGAGGCGTACGCCGCCGGCGAGATGCCCGACACCCCCTTCCACGAGGATGAGCCGCGCCTCGACACCCCGAACTTCTACTACGCGCAAGAGGACGAACTCTTCGCGGCCGCCGAGCGCCAGGGGTTCACCTGGTCGGTGCACCGCTCCCACACGGTGATCGGGCACGCCGTGGGCAACGCCATGAACATGGGCCTCACACTCGCCGTGCAGGCCACGCTGGCGAAGGAACTCGACCTGGACTTCGTGTTCCCCGGCAGTGAGGCGCAGTGGAACGGCCTCACCGACATGACCGACGCCGGCATCCTCGCCGAGCACATGGTGTGGGCCTCGACGTCACCCGAGGGTGCGGACGAGCCGTTCAACATCGTGAACGGTGACGTCTTCCGGTGGCGCTGGATGTGGCCGCGCCTGGCCGCGCACCTCGGTGTCGACCCCGCGCGCGTGGTGGGCTACGAGGACGCTCCGCGACCGCTCGAGGAGCAGATGGCGCCGTACGAGTCCGAGTGGGCCGGCATCGCCGAGCGCCACGGTCTCGCCGAGGCGGACATCACCCGGCTCGCCTCGTGGTGGCACACCGACGCCGACCTCGGTCGAGCGATGGAGGTCGTCACCGACATGGGGAAGAGCCGCGACGCCGGGTTCACGGCGTTCCGCCGGACCGAGCAGGCCTTCGCGGACCTGTTCGCCCGGTACCGGGCGGACCGGCTCATCCCCTGATCGGGGAGGTCGCCGATCAGAAGGCGTACCGGATCCGGCACGACGGCAGGTGCTCGGCCACGAGTCCGCGGAAGCGCTCGACGAGCTGCCCCTTCATGCCGGACCGGTAGCGCACGTTCACGGCACCGTTCTGGGACACCTTCTGCTCCTGCAGGTCCGGACGCCACAGCAGGTCTTCGGCCTTGGGATGCCACCCGAGGTTGACCTCGTGCAGGGGCTGGTTGTGGGTCAGGAAGATCACCTCGGCAGCGAGCTGCGCCTTGGCGGCCGGGGACAGCACGTCGTCGACCTGCCGGAGCAGTTCGGCCCAGTCCGACTCCCACGTCGGCGTGAGGATGACCGGCGAGAAGTTCAGGTGGACCTCGTACCCGGCGTCGACGAAGTCGTTCACCGCGGCGATGCGCTCGGCGATCGGGCTCGTGCGGATGTCGGTGACCTTCGCGGTCTCGTGCGGCATCAGTGAGAAGCGGATCCGGGTCCGTCCCATCGGGTCCCAGTCGAGCAGGTCGCGGTTGACGTACTTCGTGGCGAACGAGGCCTTGGCCGTCGGGGTCATCCGGAACAGGTCGCAGAGGTCGCGGACGTTGTCGCTGATCATCGCGTCGACCGAGCAGTCGCTGTTCTCGCCGATGTCGTAGACCCAGGCTTCCGGGTCGCACTGGTTCGGTTCGGTCTTCGGCCCCTGCTTGGCGATGTTCCGAGCCACGTGCTTGCTGATCTGGTCGATGTTCGCGAACACCGTCACGGGGTTGCTGTAGCCCTTGCGACGCGGCACGTAGCAGTAGGCGCACGCCATCGCGCAGCCGTTCGCGGTGGACGGTGCGATGAAGTCCGCGGAGCGACCGTTCGGCCGGGTCACCAGCGACTTCTTCACGCCGAGCACGAGCGCCTCGGTCTTGATCCGCACCCAGCGCTGGACGTTCCGTTCGTCGCCGTGCACCTCGGGGATGTTCCAGTGCGACTCGACCGGGACGATCTCGGCGTCCGGCCAGCGCCCGACGATCTCCTGCCCACGCTGCAGTTCGAGCGCGGCCGGCTCGGCGTAGATGCGTCGGACGTCGAGCATCGGGCGGACGCGTTCGTGGCTCATCGGCTCCTGTCTACCCGGCACCACCGACGGTGCAGACTCGGACCATGACCGCCGAACCCGACGACCACTTCTTCGCCGTGGACGGCCGACGCTGGCGCCGCACCGACCCCGCCCTGCCCGAGGAGCTCGCCGCCGCACTCCGCTCCCACCTGGGGCGCGGGCGCAACGCCGTGAAGACCGCGAAGCGCGCGGGCGACGACGAGGCCCTGGCGGCGGCGCGGCACCGGAACGGCCTGGCCAAGCACGGGCTGGGCGAACGCGGCCCCGAGTGGTGGAGCCGCCCAGAGGCCGACCGGATCGCCGACGCCGAGCACGCCCTCGCCGACCTGGACGCCTTCGACGCCGACTGATCCTTCCCACAACGCCCGCGATGGAAAGCAGAATCGGGCGTACCTGGTCGAAACTTCTCACCAGGTACGCCCGATTCGACCAGGTACGCCCGATTCGACCAGGCCGCGCGACTAGGCCTCGGTGTGACCCAGGTCGGGCTCGACGAGCAGGCACGCGGTACGGGAAGCGGCGGCGTGCAGTTCGAGCACGACGAGCTCGTTGCGACCTTGGCGGAGCACCGGCCCCGGGATCGCCAGGGTCCGCTGCGGACCTCGCGACCAGTACCGACCGAGGCAGAACCCGTTGACCCAGGCGACACCCTTCCGGAACCCGTCGAGCGACAGGTACCGGTCGTCCACGGTGTCGAGGTCGAACGAGCCAGCTGCGAACGTCGGTCCGGCGAGCACCTCACCACCGGTCGGAGCGACCTCGGACAGCGCGGTCACGGCGGCAGGTGCGATGGGGTCGAGGGCGAGCGGCGATGCCGTCCACCGGGCAACCGGGACGCCGTCGATCGAGACGCCGCCGATCAGGCCCTTCGGCTCGCCGATGCGGATGCCGTAGTCGACGCGGCCCTGGTCCTCGACGAGGAGCTCGAGCGTGCCGGCTACCGGCGGCAGGGCGATGGCGCGGTCGTGGTGCTCACGCTCCAGGACCCCGACGACGACACCGTCGGCCGACACGATCGCTCGGTCGCGCACCTCGGTGCCGACGGTCAGCACCCCTCCGGTGGGCAGGTCGACCTCGGCGCGGTAGGCGACGAAGCCGCTCGCGGCCCCGAGGGCGTCGAAGGTCGGCGGCTCGTCGTGCGCGGACCACGTCGTGAGCGTGGGCAGCAGGGAACGGAGCGACGCGACGCGGTCCAGACGGACGGCGAGGTCCGTGGCGGGGGTGATCCGGGCCTCCAGGCCGTCGCCGGACGCGTCCACGGGACCGAGGCGACCCGATCCACCCGGCTCCATCGTCGCGGGCAGCGGCGGGACGGGCGCGTAGCGTGCGATCACCGAGCGGAACGCGTGGAACTTCGACGTCGGCCGACCGGCCTCGTCGAGCGGCGCGTCGTAGTCGTACGACGTCGCGATCGGGCGGTAGACGCCCTTGTCGTTCGCGCCGTTCGTGAAGCCGAAGTTCGTGCCGCCGTGGAACATGTAGATGTTCACCGAGCCGCCGGCCGCGAGCAGGACGTCCAGGTCCTCGGCGCTGGCGGACGCCGGCGTGGTGTGGTGGTGCTCGCCCCAGCTGTCGAACCAGCCGTCCCAGAACTCCGAGCACATCAGGGGCCCGGTGGGCTGGGCCTGCCGCAGGCGCTCGAGCCGGGCGGCGGAGCGTGAGCCGAACGAACCGGTCTTGTGCAGTGAGGGCAGGGAGCCGTCCTCGAGCATCGTGCCCATCGGCTGGTCGACGCTCGTGAAGGGGACGGTCAGCCCGATGTCGCGGTGCATCTGCTCGAGTGCGCGCAGGTACTCGGGGTCGGAGCCGTAGGCGCCGTACTCGTTCTCGACCTGCACCAGGACGATGGGCCCGCCCTGGTCGATCTGCCGCGGGACCAGCACGGGGGCCAGGTGCTGCAGGTACGTCCGGACCGCTGCGAGAAACCCGGGCTCGTTGCGCCGGACGCCCACGGAGCCGTCTGCGAACAACCAGTACGGCAGCCCGCCGTTCGTCCACTCGGCGCAGATGTAGGGGCCGGGGCGGACGATGGCGTGCATGCCCTCGGCTGCGACGAGGTCGAGGAAGCGGCCGAGGTCCAGCCCACCCGACAGGTCGAACACCCCGGGCGACGGCGCGTGTGCGTTCCAGGCGACGTAGGTCTCGATGGTGTTGAGGCCCATCAGCTTCGCCTTGCGGATCCGGTCGGCCCACAGGTCGGGGTGCACGCGGAAGTAGTGGATCGCGCCGGAGAGGACCCGGTGCGGCTCGCCGTCGAGCAGGAAGTCGGTGTCGCCGATGGCGAAGCGCATGGTGTGGTTCTTTCGTTGCCGGCCGGGCCGGGCGTGGAGCGGGGCCGGGCGTGGAGCCGAGCCGGGCGTGGAGCGGGGCCGTGCGGACGTGTCCGCACGGCCCCGCGGGGATGCTGTCGAACTACTTCGACGAGACCGTGAAGCCCTGGTCCTTGCCGTACTTGGCGAGGGCCTTCTGCCAGGCCTCGAGGCCGGCGTCGAGCGAGGTGCCGTTCTCGTACGCCTGACCGACGGTGTCGGCGTAGACGCTGTTCGCGTACACCTGGTACGGCAGGTAGGTGAAGTCGTTGTCCGAGGACTTCGACGCGTCGACGAGCACCTTGTTGATCTGCTGGCCGCCGAAGTACTCCGGCTTCTCGTCGAGGAACGCCGACGAGTCGAGGTCAGCGGTGGTCGACGGGAAGCCGCCGGACTCCATGAAGACCTTCGTGGACTCCTTCGAGGAGTTCAGCCACTTGAGGAAGCCCGCGGCGAGTGCCGGGTTCTTCGACTGCTTCATGACGACCTGGGCGCTGCCGCCGTTGTTCGCGGTCTGGGCGGTGCCACCGTCGTAGGTCGGCATCGGGGCGACGCGCCAGTCACCCGAGGCCTGGGCGACGCCGGACTCCAGGTTGCCGGGCATCCAGGCGCCGGTGATCATCGTGGCGATCTCACCGTTGCCGAGCTGCTTGTACCAGTCGTCGGTCCAGCCGACCGTCTTCGACAGCAGGCCCTGCTCGACGAGCTCGTTCCAGGTGCTCGTCCACTTCTTGGTGCCCTCGTCCTGCAGGTTGATGGTCACCTTGTCACCGTCGGTGGTGAAGGGGGTGCCACCGGCCTGGGCGATCATGCTCGTGGTGAAGCCGGCGTCGCCGGAGTCCGCCGCGATGTAGGCCTTCGGGTCTGCCTCGTGCAGCTTCTTGGCCGCGGTGACGTACTCGTCCCACGTCTTCGGCACGGCGATGCCGTGCTTGTCGAAGACCTTCTTGTTGTAGAACAGCGCCATGGGGCCGGAGTCCTGCGGCAGGCCGTAGACCTTGCCGTCGATCGACACCGAGCTCCAGGTGCTCTTCGCGAAGTCCTTCTCGAGCGAGTCGAAGCCGTAGCTCGACAGGTCGAGCAGCGACTCGGACAGCGCGAACTGCGGCAGGGCGTAGTACTCGACCTGGGCGACGTCGGGGGCGCCCGAGCCGGCCTTGATCGTGTTCTGCAGCTTCGTGTACTGGTCGGCACCGGTGCCGGCGTTGACGAGCTTGACCTTCACCTTGGGGTACTGCTTCTCGAACGCGGCGACCTGGGCCTTCGCCGACGGGGTCCACGACCAGTAGGTCAGGGTGCCACCGTCCTGCAGGGCCTTGTCGATGTCGTCGGCCGATCCGCCGGAGCCGGAGCCGCCGGAGGCGCACGCGGCGAGGGCGATCGCGGCGGTGACGCCGATGGCGAGGGCGCTGAGCCCGCGCCGGAGACGCTTGTTCATGGGAGTGCCTTTCACTTCTTCGTGGAGGGGGTGGTGCTGCTGTGTGCCGGACCGGGCGGCGCGTGGCGGGGTCGCCGTGCGCCTGGTGTCCGAGGGGTCAGGCCTTGACCGACCCGGCCGCGAGGCCGGACTGCCAGAAGCGCTGGAGGAAGAGGAACGCGACCACGATCGGGATGATCGTGAGGAGCGATCCCGTGACGACGAGGTTGTAGATCGGCTGCGCGCCGGACCCGGTGGCCTGCGCGTTCCACTGGTTGAGGCCGACCGTCAGCGGGTACCACTTCGGGTCGCTCAGCATGATGAGCGGCAGGAAGTAGTTGTTCCAGGTGGCGACGACCGCGAACAGCAGGACGGTGACGACACCGGGCGCGAGCAGGCGGAGCGCGATCGTGAAGAAGATCCGGAACTCACCGGCACCGTCCATGCGGGCGGCCTCGAGCAGTTCGGCCGGGATCGCGTCGACCGCGTAGGTCCAGATCAGGTACATGCCGAACGGGCTGATCAGCGAGGGCAGGATGATCGCCCACGGGGTGTTGGTCAGGCCGACCTGCGAGAACAGCAGGAACGTCGGGACCGCCAGGGCCGTGCCGGGGACCGCGATGGCACCGAGGACGACGGCGAAGACCGCGCGGCGACCGGGGAACTGGAACTTCGCCATGCCGTAGCCCGCGACGGTGGCGAGCAGGGTGGCCCCGCCGGCACCGACGACGACGTAGAGCAGCGTGTTGCCGAACCACTGCAGGAAGATGCCGTCGTTGTACGTCAGCGTGTCGACGATGTTCTGCCAGAGGTTGAAGTCCCCGCCGAACCACAGACCGAACGTGGAGAGCAGCGACGCCTGCGTCTTCGTGCTGTTCACGAGCAGGTAGAACAGCGGCGCGAACGAGTACACGACGAAGACGACCATGACCGCGGTGAGCAGGCCGGAACGCTTCGGCTTGCGTCCGCCTTCCGCGGTGCGGAGCTGCCTGGAGGCGCGGATCGAGCGGGTGCGCGGCGCACGTTGCGTCGTGGTCGCCTCGGTCACCGTGGCCGCTGCGGGCCCGGCGGGGTGCTGGATGGTGCTCATCGGTTCTCCTCGCGGGTGCCGCGGACCTGGACGACGTAGGCGATCACCGCGGTGATCACGCCCATCACGATCGCGACCGTGGCGGAGTAGTTGAACTGCTGACCGCTGAAGGACAGCGAGTAGGCGTACATGTTCGGGGTGAAGGCGCTGCCGATGACGTTCGGGGCGAGCGTCTTGAGCAGGTTCGGCTCGTTGAAGAGCTGGAAGCTGCCGATGATCGAGAAGATCGTGGCGATGACCATCGGGCCGCGGAGCGCCGGGAGCTTGATCGAGAAGACCGTGCGCATCGGGCCGGCACCGTCGAGCTCGGCCGCCTCGTACAGCTCACCGGGGACGGTGCGGAGTGCGGCGTAGAAGATCAGCATGTTGTAGCCGAGGAACTCCCACGTGACCACGTTGCCGATCGACGTCAGGACCCAGCTCGGGCTGAACGGCTGCAGCAGGTCGATGCCGAGCGCGTCGTTCGCGGCGCCCGTCAGACCGAACTGGTTGCCGTAGATGAAGCCCCAGATCAGGGCCGCGACGACCCCGGGGACGGCGTAGGGCAGGAACACCGCGATGCGGAAGAAGCTCGTCCCCCACAGTCGGGCGCTGTCGAGGGCCAGGGCGGCGACGAGCGCGAGGCCGAGCATGATCGGCACCTGGACGACCAGGAAGATCGCGACCCGACCGAACCCGGACCAGAACTTGGCGTCCTGGAAGAGCTGCACGTAGTTGGCGAACCAGACGAACTGGTTGCCGCCGATGAGCTGGTCGCGGAACAGGCTGAGCCAGAGCGCGTAGCCGATCGGCACGATGAGCATCAGGACCAGGACGACGACGAACGGGCCGACGAACAGCCATCCGGTGAACCGTCCCCGCGGCTTGGGGCGGCGGCCGGCGGGGCGCTCGGCGGTGGGGCGCGGTGCTGCCTCACCGGGGCGCGCTGCGAGCGTGCTCATGTGACTCCTTCGTCTGCTGCGTTCGGGTGGTCGATGTCGGCGGCTCGGCCCGGGCCGGATCAGGGTGTCCGGGCGGTCACCGATGTTGACGTCAACATCGAACGACGCGACGATAGCATGGCAACGTCAACATGCGCTAGCGTCCGGGGAGGCCGACCGCTCGGCCCCTCGATCCGGAAGGAGCGCCAGCGTGACGATGGAGTCCCCCGCCGGCACCCGCCGCGCCCCCTCGATGGCCGCCGTGGCCGACGCCGCCGGGGTGTCGATGCAGACGGTCTCACGCGTCGCCCGTGGCTTCGACAACGTCAGCCCGGAGACCCGCGACCGCGTCCAGCGCGCGATGGAGTCCCTCGGCTACCGGCCCAACCGTGCCGCCCGCGCCCTGCGCTCCGGCCGCTTCCGCACCATCGGCGTGATCATGTTCACGCTCGCTTCCTTCGGCAACATGCGCACGCTCGAGGCAATCGCCGACGCCGCCGGGGTCGCCGACTTCACGATCACCCTGCTGCCCATGGCCTCGCGCACCGAGGCCGGCGTCCGCTCCGCGTTCTCGCGCCTGCACGAACAGGCCGTCGACGGCGTCGTGATCATCATCGAGTCGCACATCATCGACACCGCCGAGGTCGTGCTGCCCGACGGCGTGCCCATGGTCATCATCGACTCCACGGGCAGCACCGACCACCCCGCGATCGACACCGACCAGGCCGACGGCGCCCGGCAGGCCACGCAGCACCTGCTCGACCTGGGGCACGAGACCGTCTGGCACGTCGCCGGGCCGGAGTCGTCGTACTCGGCAGCCCGTCGTCTCGCCGCGTGGCAGGACACCCTGACGCGCGCAGGTCGGCCGGTCCCCCCGGTGTTCCGCGGCGGCTGGACGACCGAGCACGGCTACGAGGCCGGGCTCGAGATCGCCGCACGACCGGAGATCACCGCGGTGTTCGCCGCGAACGACCAGACCGCCCTCGGGGTCCTGCGCGCCGCACACGAGTCCGGTCGCCCGGTGCCGTCGTCGCTGAGCGTGGTGGGGTTCGACGACTCCCCCGAGTCCGACTCGTTCTGGCCGCCGCTGACCACCGTGCACCAGTCCTTCGACGAGGTCGGCCGCCGAGCGGTCGCGAACCTGCTCGCCCAGATCGACGGCGAGCGGGTCAGCGTCGCGGCCGACCTGGTGCCGGTGCGGCTCGTCGAGCGGGCGAGCACGGCCGCGCCGCCGGCGCGCTGACGGGGCGCGCGTTCGCGCTCCGCGACACTCCACGCGCGCGCGTCCCCGCGAGGTGTCGCCCAGGCCGTGGAGTCACCACGCGCCGGTCGGGAGGCCCGGGGCCAGGCCGCCACGGGCCTCCCGGCCGCCGCGCGGGCCACGTCACGGGCCCAGCGACAGTCCACGCGCCCGTCAGCCCGTGAGGTGTCGCCCACCCCGTGAACTCGCGCCCGGCGCGCGCGCCGCGCACGCGCAACGCGCAGAGGACGTCGGGCGCGAGCGCCCGACGTCCTCTGTGCTCACTCGACGCCCGCCGTGGCGTGCGCCGAGGCGTCTTGTCAGCCGATCGAGACGGCGGTCCAGGAGACCGGCGGGAGCTCGATCGTGACGGTGTCGCCCTCGCGGCGGACCGACTCGTTCGTGCGGAGCCCCACGCGCGAGGTGTTCTCCAGGTCGTTCACGGCGTGCAGGTCGTCGTCCCAGACACCCTCGGCGTGGACGTCACCCGTCGCACCGATGCCGGCCAGGTCGATCGTCACCGTGGTCGGCTCGGACGGGTGGCGGTTGACCAGGAAGACCGCTGCCTTGCCGTCCTCGGACACGGTGGCGGCGGAGTCCACGACCGGGACCTCACCGTGCTTGCCACCGTCGACCGTGTCACCCGAGGCCTTGACCTGCAGTGAGGTGCCCTGCGCCAGGCGCGAGGTGACCGAGAACGGGAAGAACGTCGTCTGGCGCCAGGCCGGGCCACCGGGCTCGGTCATGATCGGGCCGATCACGTTGACGAGCTGGGCGAGTGAAGCCGAGGCGACGCGGTCGGCGTGGCGGAGCAGCGAGATGAGCAGGCCACCCACGACGACGGCGTCGGCGACGGTGTAGACGTCCTCGAGCAGACGCGGGGCGACGGGCCACTCGTCGAGCGTGAAGGTCTTGGCCTTCGCCTCCCACTTCTTGATCGACCAGACGTTCCACTCGTCGAACGAGATGTCGATGCGCTTGTCGGACTTCTTCTGCGCCTGAACGTGGTCGGCGGCCGTGGTGACCGTCTTGATGAAGTGGTCCATGTTGGCGCCCGAGGCGAGGAACGACGGCAGGTCGTCGTCCTCCTCGTAGTAGGCGTGCGCGGAGATGTAGTCGACGTCGTCGTAGGTGTGCTCGAGGACGGTGCGCTCCCACTCGCCGAACGTCGGCATCGACGCCCCCGAGGAACCGCAGGCGACGAGCTCGAGGTCGGGCTGGATCTGCCGCATGGCCTTGGCGGTCATCGCGGCGAGCTTGCCGTAGTCGTCGGCGTTCTTGTGGCCGAGCTGCCACGGGCCGTCCATCTCGTTGCCGAGGCACCACATCTTGATGGCGAAGGGTTCCTGGCGACCGTTCGAACGACGGTATTCGGACAGTGCGGTCCCGGCGTCGATGTTCGCGTACTCGAGGAGCTCGATCGCCTCCTGCGTGCCGCGGGTGCCGAGGTTCACGGCGAGCATGAGCTCCGAGCCGACCTGGTCGAGCCAGTGCTGGAACTCGTGCAGGCCGACCTCGTTCGTCTCCGTCGAGTGCCAGGCCAGGTCGAGGCGGCGGGGGCGCTGCTCGACGGGGCCGACGCCGTCCTCCCACTTGTAGCCGGAGACGAAGTTGCCACCGGGGTAGCGGATGGCGGAGACGCCGAGTTCCTTGACGAGTTCGACGACGTCCTTGCGGAAGCCGTGCTCGTCGGCGGTCTCGTGGGTGGGCTCGTGGATGCCGTCGTAGACGTGGCGGCCGAGGTGCTCGACGAACCCGCCGAACAGGCGACGTCGCACCGGCCCCACGGTGAACGCGGCGTCGAGGACGAGGTGTGTGCGGGGCATGGATCTCCTTCGATCGTGGCAGTGCGGTTCGTGCGGGGAGCGGGTGGGGCCACGGACGGGAACCGAAGCGGGCCGTCACGAAAGTGAGCGCTCACCTGACAGAAACGCTACCGGGTTCCACGCCGTCGCGAAAGGGGTGGCGGATGCCGGGAGCGAGCGCTAATGTGAGCGCTCACGGAGCACCGGAAGGTCGTTCCGTGTCCGGAGCAGCAGTGCTCCGGGTCCGGAGCAGCGATGCTCCGGCGGGAGCACCGACCCTGTTCCCGAGCCCGGCCCATCCCGATGGAGTGATGCCATGCCGATCCCACCCGCAACACCCGCGTCGCGCCTCTCGCGCCGGGGCTTCCTCGCCGCCGGTGCAGCGGCCGCGACGGTCCTGCCGCTCGCCGCCTGCTCGAGCCCCCTCGCCGCCGGCCTCGCCGGCAGCGCACTCAACCCCGAGACCCTCGTCTTCTGGAACCTGTTCGGCGGCGGCGACGGCGTCCGCATGCAGGCCATGGAGGACGGCTACGCGAAGCAGCACGGCGGCTCGAGCGCGCTGCAGGGCACCACGTTCGCGTGGGGCAACCCGTACTACTCGAAGCTGACACTGGCGACCGTCGGGAACAAGCCGCCGGACGTCGCGGTCGCGCACCTGACCCGCGCGAAGCCACTCTGGGACGGTGACCTGCTCGACCCGATCACGTCCGACGACCTGGCGAGCGTCGGCCTGAGCGCCGCCGACTTCAACCAGAAGGCCTGGGCGGCGCAGAAGACCGACGGCAACAACATCGCGGTCCCGCTCGACACCCACCCCTTCGTCCTCTTCTACAACGTCGACGTCTGCAAGAAGGCCGGCCTGATCGACGGCGACGGCAACCTCGTCGACCTCAACGGCATGGACAACTTCGAGAAGGCCCTCGCCGCGGTCGCCAAGGTCACCGGCGGCACGGCGCTCAACGTCGCGAACGTGGTGCCGGAGACGGCCACCCCGTGGCGCTTCTTCTGGACCATGTACAACCAGCTGAAGGACGCCACCCCGTTCATCAGCGACGGCGGATCGAAGCTCACCGTCAACGAGGACGCCTACAACGAGGTCACGAGCCGCACCCAGAAGTGGGTGAAGGAGGGCTGGCTGAACAAGGCCCTCGACTACGCCACCGCGCAGTCGCTCATGTTCGACGGCAAGGCCGGCTTCTTCATGCAGGGCGAGTGGGAGATCAGCACCGCGCAGTCGATCAAGGGCCTGAACTTCGGCATGGCGCCGATCCCGCAGCTCTACGACAAGCCGGCGACCCAGGCGGACTCGCACACGTTCGTCCTGCCGAAGAAGGCCCGCACGCCGGAGCAGCGCAAGCAGCACATGCTCTTCATCAAGCAGATGCTCGAGCAGAGCCTGACGTGGGCCGAGGGCGGGCACGTGCCGGCCTACATCCCGACGTTCGACAGCGCCGCGTACAAGAAGCTCACGCCGCAGTCGAACTACGCGGCCGCAGCCGAGACCGCCGTGTTCGACGACGCCGCCTGGTACGGCGGTTCGGGTTCGACGTTCGAGGGCACGGTGGGCGCCCAGCTCGCCCTCGTGCAGCAGGGCAGCTCGTCCCCCGCGCAGGCCCTCAGCGCCATCAAGTCGCAGCTCGCGACGTACCTCAACACCCCGAGCCCCCTGTGACCCGGCACGCAACCGCCCGGCCGGACCACCCCGGGCAGACGACCCCCGCGATCGCCGTGAACACCGCGCGAAAGGCACGATGACGTGACCACAGCACCTGTCCTCGACCGGCCGACCGACGCGGCCACCGCGCCGCGTCTCCGCCGGAACCGCTCCTACGGCTCCAGCGTGAACCGCGGCCAGGGCCGCAGCGGCTGGCTGTTCCTCGCCCCGTTCGGCCTGTTCTACGTGGCCTTCCTGCTCGGCCCGACGGTCTGGATGATCGTCACGAGCTTCTTCAACACCTCGACCGTCCGCACCGGGCTCGGCAGCTTCGCCGGGTTCGCGAACTACGCCGAGATGCTCGGGCGCAGCGACTTCTGGTCGTCGCTCTGGCACACGCTGCAGTTCACGCTGTACACGACCCCGCCGCTCGTCATCCTGGCGTTCGTCTTCGCCGTGCTGACGAACCGGATGAACCGCGGGCAGTGGTTCTTCCGTCTGGCGTTCTTCCTGCCGTTCATCCTGCCGTCGGCGACGATCTCGCTGATCTGGGTGTTCATCTTCACGCCGAGCACCGGTCTGTGGGCGAGCCTGCAGTCGGCGATCGGCATGACGCCCGGCTCCGGAATGCTGTCGAGCCCGAACACCGCCATGATCGGTGTCGCGATCGCGACCGTGTGGTGGACCCTCGGCTTCAACTTCGTGCTCTACCTGGCCGGTCTGCAGGAGATCCCGCGCGAACTGTACGAAGCAGCCGCCGTCGACGGCGCGTCGAACTGGCAGCAGATCAAGTCGATCACGCTCCCCCTGCTCGGCCGCACGACGACGCTGGTCGTCCTGCTGCAGATCATCGCGAGCCTGAAGATCTTCGACCAGGTCTACCTGATGACGAACGGCGGGCCGGGCATCTCGACCCAGGTCTCGCTGCAGCTCATCACCGGCGTCGGCTTCACCGACAACCGTCTCGGTGCCGCATCGGCCGCGTCGGTCCTCCTGTTCATCGTGATCGTGGCGATCGCGGTCATCCGGCAGCTCGTCGAGCGCGCTGCCGCCAAGCGAGAGATCGGGGCCTGACATGACCGCCACCGAGAGCATCACCACCGGCCGCAAGCTCCGCACCGGCGTCTCGTCCGCCGCTCCCACGAGCGCCGCGAAGATCGGCGTCAGCGGTCGTGGCTTCACGATCGCGTCGGGGATCGTCCTGACGATCTTCGCGATCATCTGGCTCATCCCGAGTGTGTTCGCCCTGAAGACGTCCCTGTCCGACAACGGCGTCGCCGCCCTCGGCGCGAACGCGATCCTGTCGAACTGGAACCCGACGCTGCACTCGTACTCGTCGCTGTTCCAGGCCGGCGACATCTGGAACTGGTACCTCGCCAGCGCCATCACGAGCGTCGTCACGGCGGCACTCACCGTGCTGTTCGCGTCGATGGCGGCGTTCGCCCTGTCGCGGCTCGTGTTCCGCGGCCGCAACATCGCGTTCCTGCTCATCATCCTCGGGATCATGATCCCGACGCAGGTGCTGATCATCCCGATCTTCCAGGAGCTCAACGCGGTCGGCCTGCTCAACACCTACTGGTCGGTGATCTTCCCGCAGGTGCCCGCCGTGATCGCGGTGTTCATCTTCAAGCAGTTCTTCGACGGCATCCCGAAGGAGCTCGAAGAGGCGGCGCGCATCGACGGCGCCGGCATCTGGAAGGTCTACTGGTCGGTCATCCTGCCGCTGTCGCGTCCGGTGATCGCGGCCGTGACGATCCTGACCTTCGTCGGGGTGTGGAACAACCTGCTGCTGCCGCTGTTCGTGCTGTCCAACCCGGACCTCATGACGATCCCGGTCGGGCTCGCAACGGTCCAGGGCAGCTTCGGGCAGCGCTACGCCGACATCCAGGCCGGTGCGATCCTGGCGGCGCTGCCGCTGATCATCCTCTACCTGATCTTCCAGCGGCAGATCGTGGAGGGCGTGACGGGCTCGGGCCTCAAGGGCTGACGCCACCCACCACGGACGGGAGGCCCGGTGCCAGCTGGCACCGGGCCTCCCGTCCGTCCGTTGGTCGCGTCGCGTGCGCGGCGCGGCTGGCGAGAGCGGGCGTACCTGGCGGAATCGGGCGTACCTGGGCAGAAGTTCTGTGGCGGTATGCCCGAAAGCACCAGGTACCGCGCCCGCCAGGGGAAGGACCGGGCGTAGCGGGCGGAACCGGGCGTGCCTGGTCAGAACGGGGCGTACCGGGCCGAACCGGGTGTACCTAGCGCGACCGGGCGTACCTGGTCAGAACGGGCGTACCCGGGCAGAAGTTCTGTGGCGGTATGCCCGAAAGCACCAGACAACGCGCGCGCAAGGGGAAGGACCGGGCGTACCTGATCAGAACGGGCGTACCTGGCGTGCCCGGGCATACGTGGGCAGAACGGGCATACTCGGGCGGAAGTTCTGTAGCAGTACGCCCGAAAGCACCAGGCAACGCGCGCGCAAGGGGAAGGACCGGGCGTACCTGGCAGAACCGGGCAGACCTGGCAGAACCGGGCATGACTGGCGGGACCGGGCGTACCTGGCGGAACCGGGCGTACCTGGGCGGAACGGGCGTACCTGGGCAGAAGTTCTGTGGCGGTACGCCCGGAAGCACCAGGTGCCGCGCGGGTCAGGCGGGGACGGAGACCTTCGTCTCGTGCTTCCAGAACCCGGAGAACGTGATGCGCGACTTCGGCAGACCCGCACGGTGCAGGTGGCGGCGGCCCTCCGTTGCGAGCCGCGACTCCCCCACGACGAACGCGTAGCCCTGGTCGTCGGACGGCACGTGCCGCTGCAGTTCGGCAAGTGCACCACTGCCTGGGACGGTACCCGGCTGCCGGACGATCCAGGTCACCTGCACGCCGGTGGGGGCGTCGAGGTCGCGGATGTCGGCGGCGGACGGGACCTCTTGGATGATGCGGCCGACGGTGTCGCGCGGCAACGAGGCTGCGATGCCGACGACGCCGGGCAGGCCGGTCTCCTCGGCGGCGACGATGACCTCGCTGGTGCCGGCGGGGACATCGAAGATGCAGCCCTGGTCGAGCATCGCGAGCTCCTCGCCCGGACGTGCAGCGCAGGCCCAGATTGCGGCGCGGCCCTCGAGCTCGCCGCGGTGGTCCAGGTGCACGACGAAGTCGATGTCGAGCTCGGCGGTGCCGTCGGCGAGCAGGCGGTACGCGGCGACGGTGTAGTTCGCGCAGTGGGGACGGACGTCCTCGGGGATGCCGAGGAACGTCGGCCACCACTTCTTGCCGTCCAGGTCGGGCATCCGGAAGGCGTCCTGGTCGGGGCGTCGGACGAACAGGCGGAACCAGTGGTCGAAGCCGAGGTAGCCGAACTCGTGCAGGTCGTCCCCGGTGACGGTGACGCGCTGCATCGAGGGGGTCACCCGCTGGGTCCGGAGGACACGGGCGCGGAAGAGCCGGGGGTTCGTCGGCAGGAGCCGCGGGGTCTTCGCCATGAGGCAAGGCTAACCTAAGATGACTTCCGTGCCAGCCCCCAATCCCGTTCTGGCTTCCGGTCCGGAGGCCCCCGAACCCGACGCGTCCCGAGCCCGAGCCGGCGATGCGTCCCGCGCCCTCGGCGTCCACCGGACCGCGATGCGGCGACGGACCGCGGTGATCATCGGACTCGTCGTCGCCCTGGTGCTCGTCGCCGTGGCGAGCATGCTGCTGGGCAGCAACCGCATCGGTGTCGCCGAGGTGTGGGCGGGGCTCACACGCTCCGGGTCGAGCACCGACGAGGCGATCGTGTGGGGCTCCCGCATCCCGCGCACGCTGATCGGTGCTGCGGTCGGTGCGGCTCTCGGCATCGCCGGACTCCTCATGCAGGGACACACCCGCAACCCGCTCGCCGACCCCGGCCTGTTCGGCGTCTCGTCGGGAGCGGGGCTCGCGGTGGTGCTCGGCGTCTACGTGTTCGGGGTGACGAGCACGAGCGCGACCGTCTGGTTCGCCCTGGTCGGGGCCCTGGTCGCCAGCGTCGTCGTCTTCTCGGTGACCATCGCCGGCAGCGGCACGGCCAGTCCGGTTCCGCTCGCCCTCGCCGGGGCCGCGGTGTCGGCACTGCTCGCCGCCCTGACCTCCTTCGTCGTGCTGACCGACCAGGCCTCGCTCGACGCGTACCGGCTCTGGGTCGTCGGATCGCTCGCCGCACGACAGCTCGACATCCTCGGGGCGGTGTGGCCGTTCCTGGCCGCCGGGCTCGTGCTCGCGGTGCTGAACGTCCGCGCCCTCGACGCCCTCGGGCTCGGGTCCGAGCTGGCGAAGGGGCTCGGCGAGAACGTGCTCGTCGCCCGGCTCGTCGGCCTGGGCGGGATCACGCTGCTCGCCGCCGGCGCCACCGCTGCTGCCGGCCCGATCGGCTTCGTCGGCCTGACCGTGCCGCACGTCGCCCGCGCGCTCGTCGGCACAGGACACCGCTGGACCCTGCCGGTCTCCGGTCTGGTCGGCGCCGCCCTCGTGCTGCTCGCCGACGTCATCGGTCGCCTGATCGGCGGGTTCTCCGAGGTCGAGGTCGGCATCGTGCTCGCCGTCATCGGTGGCCCCGTGTTCGTCGCCGTCGCCCGTCGCCGATCGCTGGTGTCACTGTGAGCGGGGCAGCGGTGCGCAGCACCGGCAGCACGCCCGGCAGCACCGGCAGCACGCCCGGAAGCACGCCCGAGACCACCACGCCGGGCACGCCCACCCCCGCTGCCCACACCCCCGGCCGCGCCGGCATCCGCATCGGCCCCGTCGGCCTCGCCTGGCGCCCGCGGGTGTTCTGGTACACCGTCGGGTCGCTCGCCACCGTCCTGGTGCTCATCGTGATCGGGACGGCGGTCGGCTCGACGTGGATCGCTCCCGGGGTCGTCATCCGGTCCCTGCTCGGCCTGGAGTCCGGTCCGGACGCCTTCATCATCACCACCCTGCGCCTGCCCCGCGTGCTCACCGGCGCACTCGTCGGCCTGACGCTCGGGGTCGCCGGGGCGCTCACCCAGACCTTCACCCGAAACCCCCTCGGGACCCCGGACATCATCGGTGTCACCGCGGGCGCGAGCGTCGGTGCGGTCGCGGCCATCGTGCTCGGCGGCGGGACGTACTCGGTCTCGTCCCTGCTGCTCGGTGGCGGGATCCCGGTGGCTGCCACGATCGGCGCCCTGGTCGCTGCGGTCCTGGTGTACGGCCTGGGCTGGCGCGGCGGTGTGCAGAGCTACCGGCTCGTGCTGGTCGGCATCGGCGTGAGCGCGACGCTCGACGCCGTGACGAGCTACCTGCTCGTCCGCGCGAAGATCACCGTCGCCACCGCGGCGTCGCAGTGGCTCGTCGGCAGCCTGTCGAGCACCTCGTGGGAGAGCGTCTGGCCGCTGCTCGTGGTGGCCGTCGTCGCGGTGCCGATCGCACTGGCGACGAGTGCGGCGCTCGGCATCGGGCAGCTCGGCGACGAGGTCGCGACGGGCGTCGGTCTCGGCGTCCAGCGGCACCGGCTGCTCGTCATCGCGCTCGCGGTCGTGCTGACCGCCGCCGCCGTGGCCGCCGCGGGGCCGGTCGGCTTCGTCGCGTTCGTCGTGCCGCAGGTCGGGCTCCGGCTCGCCGGCACGAACCGGCCGCCGCTGCTGCTCGCCGGTGCCCTCGGCGCCGTGCTCGTGCTCGGCGCCGACCTGCTGTCCCGGTCCGCGTTCCCGTGGCAGGTGCCGGTCGGCATCATCACCACCGTGATCGGGGCGCCGTACCTGATCTGGCTCCTCGTCCGTCACCGCAAGGAGATGTCCCGATGACAACACCGCACCAGCAGCAGCACCCGCACGAGCACGATCACGAGCACCAGCACGAGCACCCGCACGACACCCCCGTCCTCGAGGCCACGGCCCTGTCCGTCGGCTACGACCGCCAGCCCGTGCTGCGCGACCTGGACCTGCGCATCGAACGCGGCACGGTCACGACGTTCCTCGGCGCGAACGGCTGCGGCAAGTCGACGCTGCTCAAGGCGTTCGGCCGCGTGCTCAAGCCGCAGGCCGGCGAGGTCCTGCTCGACGGCACCCCGATCCGCCGGGAACCGAACCGCCAGGTCGCCCGCAAGCTCGCGATCCTGCCGCAGTCCCCCGTCGCCCCCGCGGGAACCAGCGTCCTCGACCTGGTGATGCGCGGCCGGAACCCGCACCAGTCGTGGGCGAAGCCGTGGACCGCCGAGGACGCGGCCGTCGCCGAAGAGGCCATCGCCGCCACCGGTCTGACCGAGGTCGCGCACCGCGACGTCACGAGCCTGTCCGGCGGGCAGCGCCAGCGCGCCTGGATCGCCATGGTCGTCGCACAGCAGGCCCAGACGCTCCTGCTCGACGAGCCGACGACCTACCTGGACCTCGCGCACCAGCTCGAGGTCCTGCGGCTCGTCCGGCGGCTGAACCGCGAGCAGGGTTCGACGATCGTGATGGTGCTGCACGACCTGTCGCTCGCGGCGCGGTACTCCGACCGGCTCGTGGTGCTGCACGACGGCGGGGTCGTGGCCGACGGCACACCCCACGACGTCCTCACCCCGGCACTGCTCGAGCAGGCGTTCGGTCTGCACGCCCGGGTGTTCGCCGACCCGGTGACCGGTGCGCCGATGATCGTGCCCGAGGCGGACGAGCACGACCCCGTGCCGAGTGCCCCGACGGAGCACACGGCCCCGAGCGCCCCGACGGAGCACACGGTCCCGACGAAAACCGAAGACGTGCTGGCGAGTGCCGCGAACTTAGGTTAGCCTCTCCTAACGTGAAGACCTCCCGACGTGGCCACCTGCGCGCCGCCCTCCTGACCTCCGTGACCGTCTCGGCACTCCTCCTGACCGGCTGCTCGAGCACCGGCAACTCGAACGACTCCGACTCCGACGGCGGCACCGCCGCGTCGAAGGCGTGGTCGTACGAGGACGCCACGGGCGCCACCGTGAAGGTCGACCACACGCCGAAGCGCGTCGTCGTGCTGAACGACATCGCCCTGTCGTTCATCGAGTACGGCCTGAAGCCCGTCGGCACCTTCGGGCAGCTGACGATGGCGAAGGACGCCCGCTTCGAGGGCCTGGACACCGACGGCATCACGCAGCTCGGCACCGCCTACGGCGACATCGACCTCGAGCAGCTCGCCGCGCTCAAGCCCGACCTCGTCGTCACGTCGGTCTACCCGACCGACGCCAAGGGCACGCTCGACACGAAGCAGCCCGGCTACGGCTTCAAGGACAAGCCGCAGGAGAAGCAGATCGAGGCCATCGCGCCGGTCGTCCAGGTGAAGTGGGGCGGCAAGGGCGAGGACGTCATCGAGAAGATCGCGGAACTGTCCGAGTCCCTCGGCGCGAAGGAGTCGACGGTCGACGCCGCCGAGAAGCGCTTCGACACCGCGGCCGACGAGCTCGAGAAGGTCTCCAAGGAGAAGGACCTGTCGGTCGTCTCGATGTACGCCGACGGTGACGGCGCTTACGTCACCCGCCCGACCGACGAGCCGTCGCTGCAGATGTACGCGTCGTACGGGGTCGACTTCGTCAACCCGAAGCCCGAGGGCTTCTACTGGGGCATCTACTCGTGGGAGAACGCCGGCCAGATCACCGGTGACGTGCTGCTGCTGTCGCAGCAGGGCTACCAGGTCGCCGATCTGGAGAAGCAGCCGACCTTCGCCGACAACGCCGCGCTCGAGGCGGGGCAGGTCCACAGCTGGACGTTCCCGGCCCTCGACTACGCGTCGCAGGCCGACTACATGACCAAGCTCGCGGGTTGGCTCGAGGACAGCAAGAAGCTGTCCTAGGGCCCACGCCCAGGGCGGCCTGGAGGCGCGGTGCCAGCTGGCACCGCGCCTCCAGGCCGTTCGTGGTTCCGTTCCGGGCCGTCAGCCGACCGCGTCCGGACCGCCGCGCTACGATCCGGACATGACCCCGCTCGCGCCGCGTGTGCTGCACATCCTCTGCACGGCGTTCCTCGTCGTGGCGTTCCTGGCCTCGTTCCTCGGTGGGTACGCGAACGCGAACGAGTCCGGCGAGGGCGGCGCGAACATCGGTGCCGGTGCCCTGATGTCCTTCGGTGCACTCGCCGGCGCGGTCGGCATCGGGCTCGGCGTCACGGCGCTCGTCTCCGGCCTCGTCGCCGCCCGGCGCAGCGCAGCCTGACCACCGGTCGCGCGCCGTTCCGGACACCACGGTTGCGGTGGTGGCGGGATCGCCGGGGCCGGAGGATCATCGGCCCATGGAGTACTCGACGGCGATGCTCACCGAGGAGACGTGGCCCGACTTCGCCGCGCTCGTGACCCGCAGCAACGGCGTGTGGGGCGGGTGCTGGTGCATCGGTTTCCACCCGGACGGTCCACGCGGGACGCCCGATCCGACGGTGTCCCACCAGGAGGCGAAGCGCCGACACGTGCGGAACGGCACGAACCACCAGGTGCTCGTCTACGCCGACGGCACGGCGGTCGGCTGGTGCCAGTTCGGGCGGCCGGTGGAGCTGCCGACGATCCTGAACCCCGGCGCCTACGCCCGGGATGCCCAGGCGCCGCCGGACTGGCGGATCGGCTGCGTGTTCGTCGAGTCCCGGCACCGCGGTCAGGGGGTCGCACGCGCCGCGGTCACGACCGCGCTCGACGAGATCCGGCGGGCGGGTGGCGGGACCGTCGAGGCCTACCCGGAGCAGACGGTCGAGCGGAAGCCGCAGCGCGGGGCCTACCTGCACACCGGACCGGAAGAACTGTTCACGCAGTTCGGGTTCGTGCGCGACCGCCGCATCGCCAAGTGGCGGTGGGTGATGCGCACGACGGTGTGACCGGCGTGCCCGCTCGACGCCGCACTGCCAGGCCGGCGCGCGTACCGTGGGCACCGTGACACGCACCGCTCCGGTACGACCGCACCGCCTCGCCCTCATCGGCGCCGCCGTGGCCCTGGTGATCGGGGTCGGACTGCTCTTCACCCCCTGGGACGGGCCGGTCATCGTGCTCGCCTGGGCGCTCATCGTCGCCGCTGTCGTCCTCGGCGCCGTGACGCTGTTCCTGGTGCGGGCTCCCCGCAGCTAGACCGGGACCCCGCCGGCGCGACGGGCTGGCGTGACCCGCGCGGGTACGACCGCCTGCCCCGGCCGTCCCGTCAGCTGCGCCGTCGCGCGCCCGCCGATCGAGGCGGGTTCGCGCGCAGGTGCTCGGCCGCTCCCCCGAGGATCCGCGCGAGGTCGTCGACGTCCGCGTCCGACATCGACGCGAACAGCAGGGTGTGCAGCGCCTCGATGTGCCCGGGGAAGACGGCGGCGAGGACGTCACGACCGCCCCGGGTGATCGTCACGACCGTGCTGCGTTCGTCGTCGGGCGAGGGCCCGCGGGTGACCAGCCCACGCTGCTCGAGCAGTTGCGCCTGGTACGTCAACCCGCTGCGGCTGTAGACGACCCCGTCCGCGAGGTCGGTCATGCGCTGCTGCCCGCCCGGTGCGTCACCGAGCCGGGCGAGCAGCTGGAACTGCACGTAGCTCAGGCCGCCCACGTCGCGCAGCTGCCGCTCGACCGCGTGGCGCAGCAGGCTGCTCACCTCGGTGAAGGCGAAGTACGCCCCGAGCTGCGTCGGGGTCAGGGAGTTCGGCGCATCGGTCACGGAACCCATCCTACCTATTGCTTCGAGTTCGAAGCAGTGCTAGCGTCTCCGCTAGTTGCTTCGAACTCGAAGCACAACGAGCAACACCGACGAAGGGCACGATCATGCAGGCAGTACGGTTCCACGAGGTCGGCGGTCCCGAGGTGCTCCGCACCGAGGACGTCGAGGAGCCCACCCCGGGCGCCGGGCAGGTGCGACTCCGCGTCGCCGCCTCGGCGTTCAACGCGGCGGACAACGGGATGCGGGGCGGGTTCCTGCCGATCCCGGTCCAGCTGCCGCACGTCCCCGGCTACGACGTGTCCGGCACCGTCGACGCGCTCGGCGACGGCGTCGAGGGGATCGCGGTCGGGGACGCCGTCATCGCGTTCCTGCCGATGGAACTCGACGGCGGGGCGGCCGAGTACGTCGTCGCACCGGCCGATGCGGTGGTCGCCGCACCGACGAGCATCCCGCTGCCCGACGCGGCGGCCCTGCCGTCGGTGGCACTCACCGCCTGGCAGGCACTGTTCGACGACGGGCGGCTCGAGGCGGGTCAGCGGGTCCTGATCACGGGCGCCGGCGGTGTCGTCGGGAAGTACGCGATCCAGCTCGCCGTGCGCGCCGGGGTCCACGTCATCGCGACGGCGAGTCCGCGCAGCATCGATGCCGTCCGGGCAGCCGGCGCCCACGAGGTGATCGACCACAGCACGACCGACGTCCGCGCCGCCGTGACGGAGCCGGTCGACGTGCTGCTCAACCTCGCCCCGATCGACCCGCAGGACTTCGCGGCACTGGTCGACGTCGTGCGCGACGGCGGCGCGGTCGTGAGCACCACGGCGTTCATGGCCACGCCGGGCGACGAGTCCCGCGGGGTCCGGGCGGCGACGGTGTTCGTCCTGCGCAACCGCGAACGCCTGGCGGAGCTGGTGTCCCTGGTCGACGCCGGGGCGCTCACGGTCGAGGTCACCCGGCGCATCCCGCTGACGGAACTGCCGTCGCTGCACGCCGAGGCGGCCGCGGGACGGATCAGCGGCAAGGTCGTGGTCCTGGCCGGGTGACGGCCACGCGACCCCGCCGCACCCGCACCACCCGCAGCAGCGCCGGATACGCTCGGCGCATGACGGACCAGGGGTGGCACGAGGACGTGCTCGGAGCACCGTACGAACGGCTCGAACTGCCGCTCGGCACCGACTCCGAGGGACCCGTCGTCGCCACCCTGGTCCGCCGCCGGCACACCCCGACGGACCTGCTGCTGCACGGCCGTGGGCCCCTGCACGGGGTCGACGTGCTCTACGTGCACGGCTGGTCCGACTACTTCTTCCAGGTCGAGCTCGCCGAACGCCTCGAGCGGCTCGGTGCCCGGTTCCACGCGCTGGACCTGCGGAAGTACGGTCGGAGCCTGCGCCCGTACCAGACCCCGGGCATGGTCGACGACCTGGCGGTGTACGACGAGGACATCGCCGCGGCGCTCGACGCGATCTCGGCCGAGCACCCCGGCTCGGACCGCCGCCGGCTCGTCCCGATGGGCCACTCCACGGGTGGCCTGACCCTGTCGCTCTGGGCCGCCCGGCACCCGGAGCTCGTGCACGGCCTCGTGCTGAACAGCCCGTGGCTCGAGTTCCAGGCCACCGCGGTCGGCCGGGCGATCGTCGCACCGGTCATCAAGCTCGGTGCCCGTCGGAACCCCCTCGCTCCGATGCCCGCCGTCGACCCCGGCTTCTACACCCGCACCGTCTCGGCCGAGGGCGAGGGGTCGTGGACCTACGAACAGAAGTGGCGGCCGGAGCGCGGCTTCCCCCTGCACCCCGGGTGGCTCGCCGCGGTCTTCGACGGCCAGGCACAGGTCGAGAAGGGCCTCGGCATCGGGGTCCCGACCCTGGTGATGCTGAGCGACAAGAGCATGCTCCAGCCGCGGTGGGACCCCGGGATGGCGCGCGCCGACGTCGCCCTGAACGTCGACACGGTGGCGCACCGTTCGCTCTCCCTCGGCGAGGAGGTCACGGTCCGCCGACTCGAAGGTGCCCTGCACGACGTGGTGCTGTCCGCGCCGGAGGTGCGGGAACGGGCCTACGACGCCATCGGGCGCTGGGCGACCACCCTCCGCTAGTCCCGCGACGACAGTCCCGCGACGCTGGTCCCGCGACGCGTGCGACTCAGTCGCTCAGCCCGGCGACCGCGGCACGGGTCGCCGCGGCGACGAGCGCGTCCGACGGCTCCGCACCGGGATCGGCCCGGCTCGTCATCACGACGAGCACGATGGGCGCCCGCCCGGGCGGCGTCACGATCGCGATGTCGTTCCGCACCCCGTAGGACGCCGTGCCGGTCTTGTCGGCGACCCGCCACGACGGGTCCACCCCGGCACGGATCGTCGCGTCGCCGGTCGTGTTGCCGAGCATCGCCTCGCGGAGCACCCGCCGGTCGGCGGCGTCGAGGGCGTCCCCGAGCAGCACGGTCCGGAGGTCCGCTGCGAACCGCTCCGGCGTCGTCGTGTCCCGTGGGTCGCCCGGGGTCGCCTCGTTCAGGTCGGGTTCGACCCGGTCGACACGCGTCGTCCGGTCCCCGATGCCGCGCAGCCACCGCTCGACGGCGTCCGGCCCGCCGAGCCGCTCCACCAGCAGGTTCGCCGCGGTGTTGTCGCTGGAGCGGAGCGCGGCGTCGATGAGCTCGCGCACCGTCATCCCGGTGTCGACGTACCCGCTCGTCACGGGCGCGTACTCGAGCAGATCGCCGCGGTCGCAGTGCACGACGGTCGCCAGGTCGGCGTCGGACGAGGCGTCGAGGACCGCAGCCGCGATGAACACCTTGTTCGTCGACGCGAACGCGAACCGCTCCCCCGCACGGTGCTCGATCGTCCGACCGTCCCCGGTGTCGACGGCGACGACCCCGAGCCGTGCGTCGTACCGCCGCTCCAGCGCCGCGAAGGCCCGGGCAGTGGCCGGGTCGGTCGACGGCGCCACGGACTCGGAAGCCGACCCAGAACCAGAAGCCGTTGCGGCCCCAGAAGCCGACGCCGACGCCGACGACGTCGGCCCGGTCGACGCCCCACCCGGGCCGCCGGAGCACCCCACCAACCCGACCAGCACCAGGGCCGTCAGGGCCGCGGTCGTCGCCTTCGTCCCACCTCGCACGCCCCGAGCCTGCCCGATGACCGTGCAACTACCCTGAGCGGCATGCCAGCTCCCGCCGTCCGCCTCACCCGCCTGGACCCCACCGGCACCGACCGCCAGGAGTTGCTCGCGTTCCTGACGTCCGAGGAGTTCCCGTTCCACGTCCGACGCCGCATCAGCGCCGCCGATGCGGCGAGCGCCGTCGACTCCGGTGCCTACCGCGACGACGAGCACGACACCTCCTGGCTCGACCACGACGACCTTGGGCGGATCGGACTGGTCCGCCTCGAGGACCTGGCCGACCCCGTCCCCCTGTTCGACCTGCGCCTGGCCGGTCGGTTCCGGGGTCGGGGCCTCGGGGTCCCCGCCCTGCGTGCGGTGACCGACCACGTGTTCACGACGATGCCGGCGATCACGCGCTTCGAGGGGCAGACCCGCGAGGACAACACCGCCATGCGCCGGGTCTTCGTCCGTGCCGGTTGGGTGCAGGAGGCCCACTACCGCGAGGCGTGGCCCGTCGACGGCGGCCCGGCCGTCGGGTCGGTCGGCTACGGCGTGCTGCGCCGCGACTGGGAGACGGGCGAGACCACCCCGGTGCCGTGGGACGACGTCGCGCGGTGAGCGACTGACGGTTCCGGTTCACGATCCTCGGGGTTCGCGAACCGGAACCGTCAGCGCGCGGACACGAACCGCCGTCCCGCGCCCGTCACGTGGGCAGCAGGCGGACGGGAGGCCCGTGGCGGCGCCGCCACGGGCCTCCCGTCCGTCGGTCGGTCGCGTCTCAGGACCGCGACAGGCGCGCCACGGTGGCGTGCGCGCCGTCCGCGATGAGCCCGTCCAGGGCGTCGCGGTACGCCGCGACGAACCGTTCGTCGTCGACCAGGTCGCCGAAGACCGGGCGGTTCGCGATGAAGGCGAGGCGGTCCTCGCGCTGGGTCAGGGCGATGCGGTGCAGGGGTTCGGCGAGCCGGTCGACGATCTCGATGGGTTCACCGGACTCGTCGGTGCCCTCGTCGTAGCGGGCCCACGACGCGACGATGCCGGCAGACAGCGTGACGGGGCGACCGGCCGCCAGGTTCTCGCGCACGACGGGGAGCAGCCACTTCGGGATCCGGTCGCTCGACTCGGCGCAGAGCCGGGCGAGGGTGTCGCGCACCTCGGGGTTCCGGAAGCGCTCGATCAGGGTCGACTTGTAGTCCTCCAGGTCGATGCCGGGCACCGGGTGCAGCGTCGGCGTGCCCTCTTCGTCCATGTAGCGGCGCAGGAAGGTCGCGATCGCCGGGTCCTGCGTGGCCTCGTGCGCGTAGCGGTACCCGGACAGGTACCCGAAGTAGCAGAGCCCCTGGTGGCTGGCGTTGAGGAGCCGCAGCTTCATGAGTTCGTACGGCTCGACGTCGTCGACGAGCTGGACGTCGGCGTCCTCGTAGGGCGGGCGGCCAGCGGGGTGGCCGTCCTCGAGCACCCACTGGAAGAACGGTTCGGCGACGACGGGCCAGGCGTCGTCGATGCCGAGCTCGTCGCGGACCCAGGCGCGGTCCTCGTCGGCGGTGACCGGGGTGATGCGGTCGACCATCGAGTTCGGGAACGCCACGTGCTCGTCCATCCAGTCCGCAAAGGCCGGGTCCTGCAGCCGGGCGTAGGCGGTGAACATCGACCGGGCGACGTGCCCGTTGCCCTGGATGTTGTCGCAGGACATCACGGTGAACGGGGCGAGGCCGCGGTCCCGTCGGCGGCGCAGTGCCTCGACCACCAGGCCGAACACCGTGCGGGGTGGGCCGTCGCCGCGCAGGTCGGCCGCGACGCCGGGCTCGTCGGCGACGAACTCGCCGGTGACGTGGTCGAAGTTGTAGCCGCCCTCGGTGATGGTCAGGCTGACGATCCTGGTGTCCGGGTGCGCCATCTTCTCGACGACGGCGTCGGGGTCGTCGACGGCGAGGAGGTACTCGACGATGCTGCCGACGACACGGGACTCGCGGGTGCCGTCCGGGTGCTTGAGGACGAGCGTGTACAGCCCGCCCTGTTCGGCCATCGCGGTCGCCATCCGACGGTCCTGCTCGAGCACGCCGACGCCGCAGATGCCGTACTCGCGGGCGTCGCCCTGCTGCAGGAGCCGGTCGATCACCATCGCCTGGTGCGCGCGGTGGAACCCGCCGACGCCGAAGTGGACGATGCCGGCGGTGATGCCGTCGCGGTCGTAGGTGGGCACGGCGACACCGCTCGCGGCGATCTCGTCGAGGGTCTCCGGGGACAGGCGGACGGGCATCGGGTACTCCTTCGTACGGCGGCGGATCCGCGAGCGGTGACGCGGCGGTTCGTCCGTCCAGTCTGGCACCCGACACCTCCGGCTGAACAGTGGTGCAGCACAGGCGTTCTGCTCCGGGGGACGAACCTGGGGATGCACTCAACCTCGTTGCACCGAGTGCATCGATGCACCTAGTGTTCCATCTCGTGACCATCGCGACCGACCGCCGTGCTGCCCTCAAGGCGAAGCACCGTGCGGCGATCCTGCAGGCCGCTCGCGACCTGATCGACGAGCGCGGCGGCCGCGACTTCAGCGTGGACGACCTCGCCGCCCGGGCGGACATCGCCCGGCGCACCGTGTTCAACCACTTCGCCTCGCTCGACGAGGTCCTGCTCGCCGTGTGCGAACAGGAGCTGTCCGTCATCATCGACCGGTTCCTCGCCGACATGGCCCGGACCCCGGTCGGCGACGGCAGCCGCGCGTCGATGTTCGACGAGCTCGAGTCCGCGGCCCGCGGCGCCGACCTGGCTCCGGCGATCGCCAGCATGTACCGGATCCTCGGCGACCCCGGCAAGGACGACCCGAAGGCCGCGGTCCTGACCCAGACGGCGTTCTCGCGTGTGACCGAACGGCTCCGGCACGAGGTCGCCCGGCGCTACCCGGCCGCCGACCCCCTCGACGCCGCGCTGCTCGTCGAGTCGCTCATGAGCGGCATCGTCGTCATCGCGGAGCACTGGCTGGCGACGTCCGGCCCCGAGCTCGACCAGCCGGCGCTCGACGCGTGGGACGACCTGCTCGCCCGACTCGTGCACAGCGTCCGCAGCGGCTACATGGCCGACGACTGACACCGCCCTACCTCCTCACCCCCCAGGGGTCCACCGGCGCACCCCGCACCACCAGCACCTGACAACGAAAGGACCGCAGGCACCCGCATGGCCGGTCTCCTCTACCGTCTCGGACGGTTCTCCGCACGACGCCACTGGCTCGTGATCATCACCTGGGTCGCGATCATGGCCGTCGCGGGCGTCACGTACACGCTCTTCGCCGGCACCATCTCGTCGTCGATCACGATCCCGAACACCAAGACCAGTCAGGTGCAGGACCAGCTCGCCGACAAGTTCCCGTCGGCGAACGGCGGCAACGGCACGATCGTCTTCGAGACGAAGGACGGCAAGGCGATCTCGTCGTCGCAGCAGTCCGAGATCGACGACTTCCTGACCAGCCTCGAGAAGCTCGACGGCGTCAAGGGCACGACGAGCGGCTTCGCCACGCAGCAGCAGCTCGACGACCAGCGGCAGAAGATCGTCGACGGGCGTGACCAGATCGAGTCCGGTCGCGCGAAGATCGAGACCGGCCAGCAGCAGCTCGACGCCCAGAAGGCGCAGCTCGAGTCCGGCAAGCAGAAGATCGCGGACGCCCAGGCGCAGCTCGACGCGCAGAAGGCCCAGGCGCAGGCAGCCGGCGGCGCAGCCGTCCCCGCCGCACAGGCGCAGGCCGCGGCCGCCCAGCTCCAGCAGGCGCAGGCACAGATCGACGCCCAGCAGGCCCAGATCGACGCCGGTGAGCAGCAGATCGCGACCGCCCAGAAGACGATCGACACGAACAAGCAGAAGCTCGACGACAACGAGCAGCAGCTCGAACAGGGCTCGGACCTGCTCGACCTGTCGAAGGACATCCGCTTCGTGTCGGACAACGGCAGCGCAGCGATCGGCACCGTGCAGTTCACGAAGTCGACCTACGAGGTCCCCGCGGACACGAAGACCGCCATCGCGGACGACGCCGAGTCGGCCGACATCCAGGGCGTCAACGTGTACGTCTCGAACGACATCGCACAGGGCGTGCCGTCGATCCTCGGCCCGGGTGAGATCGGCGGTGTCATCATCGCCGCGATCGTGCTGCTCCTGATGCTCCGCACGGTCATCGGCGCCGCGGTCCCGCTCGTCAGCGCCGTCCTCGGCGTCGGAGTCGCTTCGCTCACCGCCCTGTCGTTCTCGAGCGTCGTCGAGTTCATCTCGGTCACGCCGGTGCTGGGGGTGATGCTGGGCCTGGCGGTCGGCATCGACTACTCGCTGTTCATCCTGAACCGGCACCGGACCCAGCTGAAGCAGGGCATGCAGGTGCACGAGTCGATCGGGCTCGCGAACGGCACCTCGGGCAACGCCGTGGTGTTCGCCGGTGCGACGGTCATCGTCGCGCTGCTCGCGCTGAACATCACCGGCATCCCGTTCCTCGGCCTGATGGGCACGGTCGGTGCGGTCGCAGTGCTCTTCGCGATCCTCATCGCGACCTCGTTCACCCCGGCACTGCTGTCGCTCATCGGCATGCGGATCCTGCGGAAGAAGGAGCGCGCGAAGATCGGCAACACCGACTCCACGCGGATCCCGAACAAGCCGATGTCGAGCTGGCGCGCGGTCATCACGCTCGTCCTCGGCGTCGCGGTGCTCGGCACCATCGCCCTGCCCGCGACCCAGATGCGCCTCGGCCTGCCGAGCGGTTCGTCCGAGGCGGTCGAGTCGAGCCAGTACAAGGCCTACAAGACGCTCGAGAAGGAGTTCGGCGCTGGTCAGAACGGCCCGCTGCTCGTCGTGGCGACCCTGCCGGAGTCGATCAGCAAGAGCGACGTCACCGCGACCGAGGTCACCATCGGCCAGGCGATCGCGAAGAACGACGACGTCAAGGCCGTGCTGCCCATCGGGGCCTCGAAGGACCGCGACATCATCGCGTTCCAGGTGAAGCCCGCCGGCGGCCCGGACAGCGTCTCCACCGAGAACGTCGTGAAGGACCTGCGCGAGCAGACCGTCTCCACCGACGACGGCAAGGTCACCCTCGGCGTCGCCGGCAACGCGTCGGCGAACATCGACGTGTCCGAGAAGCTCTCGAACGTGCTGCCGCTCTACCTCGTGGTGGTCGTCGGGCTGTCGCTGATCATCCTGATCATCGTGTTCCGGTCGTTCCTCGTGCCGATCACCGCCACCGCCGGGTTCATCCTGTCCGTGCTGGCGTCGTTCGGCGGGCTGACCGCGATCTACCAGTTCGGCTGGCTCGGCTCGGTCTTCGGTGTGCACGACCCGGCACCGATCCTGAGCTTCCTGCCCATCATCGAGATCGGCATCCTGTTCGGTCTGGCGATGGACTACCAGCTGTTCCTGGTGTCCGGCATGCGTGAGGCCTACGCCCACGGTGCGAGCGCGAAGGTGGCCGTCCAGCGCGGCCTGCACGCGGGTCGCGCGGTGGTCACGGCGGCGGCGATCATCATGATCTCCGTGTTCGCAGGCTTCATCTTCTCGGACTCGTCCACCATCAAGCCGATCGGCTTCGGGCTGGCGTTCGGTGTGCTGATCGACGCCTTCGTCGTCCGCATGCTGCTCATCCCGTCGGCGATGCACCTGCTCGGCAAGAGCGCCTGGTGGTTCCCGAAGTGGCTCGACCGCATCGTGCCGGACGTCGACGTGGAGGGCGCGAAGCTCGAGCGCACCCACCCGGTCGCCGGCCACGAGGACACGCACACCGGCACCCACGCGCTCCCCGTGGAGCCCGACGCGAACGCGCACGACTCGGGGCACCCGCCCGCGCACCGCGCGTAGTCGACGCACCAGCGCCACCACCCTGGAGGCCCGGTGCCGGTCCACGAGACCGGCACCGGGCCTCCAGGCCGTTGCGCCCACCGCCCCGGGTCGCGACCACGCCGCTTCGTGCACGAACGAAGTACCCTGAACGCATGACCCAGACCGCCCCGGACCCGCTCGCGCTCGACCGGCAGCTCTGCTTCGCACTCGCGGCGACGAGCCGCAGCGTCATCGGGCTGTACCGCGACCTGCTCGAACCGATGGGCCTGACCCACCCGCAGTACCTCGTCATGCTCGCCCTGTGGGAGCGGGACCCGCGGTCGGTGCGCGAGATCGCCGGCGAACTGCGACTCGACTCCGCGACGCTGAGCCCGCTGCTCAAGCGGCTGGAGGCCTCCGGCTACGTCCGCCGTACCCGCAGCGCCACCGACGAACGCCAGCTCGAGGTCTCCCTGACGACCGCCGGGCACGCCCTGCGCGACCGGGCCCAGGCGGTCCCGCTCGCGGTCGCCGACCGGCTCGGGTGGCCACTCGCCCGGCTCGAGTCCCTGAAGGACGAGCTGACCGAGCTGCTGGAGCGCGTCGACCAGGTGTGATCCGCGGCCATCGGTGCCATAATGGTTCGTGCACGAACGAAAGGATGCACCGTGGGACGCTTCGGCCAGTGGTACGAACGGTGGAACACGACGCTCATCAACAAGATGGGCCCCTCGCAGATCGGCGCCGGTCGCCCCGAGGGCATCGACGACCGGACGATCGACCGGGGGTGCCCCCTGTGCGGCAAGCCCCTCTCGCAGCACCAGGTGATCCGGCCCGAGGGCCAGGTCCGCTCGTCGACGCTGGTGTGCCCGCGCGACTGACCGCGCTGCCTGAAGAAGTGCTCCGAGGCGGAATTGCATCGGACAACTCGTCGTTCGCCCTGAGGTGAAGCTCTTCGAACCCGCCTCCATCGGCGCCCTGTCCCTGTCGAACCGCGTCGTCATGGCCCCGCTCACGCGCACCCGCGCCGGCGAGCACGGCGTCCCGAACGACCTGCTCGTCGAGCACTACCGGCAGCGCGCCGGCCTCGGCATGATCATCACCGAGGGCACCTGGCCCGTGCAGGAGGGCCGCTCCTACCCCGGGCAGCCCGGCATCGAGACCGACGACCAGATCGCTGGCTGGCGCCGCGTGACCGACGCCGTGCACGCCGCCGGCGGCACGATCGTCATGCAGCTCATGCACGGCGGCCGCGTCTCGCACACCGACATCTCGCAGACCCCACGCATCGTCGCCCCGTCCGCCATCGCCGCCCCCGGGCAGACGCACCTGGCCGACGGCTCGAAGGCCGACATGCCCGTCCCGCACGAGCTGACCACCGCCGAGGTGCAGGAGGCCGTGCAGGGCTTCGTGCAGGCCGCCCGCAACGCGATCGCCGCCGGGCTCGACGGCGTCGAGGTCCACGGCGCCAACGGCTACCTGGTGCACGAGTTCATGTCGCCGGTGTCGAACACCCGCACCGACCAGTACGGCGGCTCCCCCGAGAACCGCGCACGCTTCGCGATCGAGGTCACCACCGCCATCGCCGAGGCCATCGGCGCGGACCGCACCGGCATCCGCCTGTCGCCCGAGCACGGGATCCAGGGCGTCATCGAGGACGACGCCGCCGACGTCCGCGCCACCTACACCGCCGTCGCCGAGGGCCTCGCGCCGCTGGGGCTCGCCTTCGTCGACGTCCTGCACGCCGAGCCGACCGGCGACCTGGTGCAGCACGTCCGCCGCACCGCGGGTGCGCCGTTCATCGTGAACTCGGGCTTCTCGTCGCTCACCACCCGCGACGAGGCCATCGCGATCGTCGAGGGCGACCACGCCGACGCCGTCGCCGTGGGCCGCGCCGCGATCGCCAACCCGGACCTCGCGCACCGCTGGGAGCACGACGCCGAGCTCAACGAGCCCCGTCCGGAGCTCTTCTACGGCGCGACCGCCGAGGGCTACACCGACTACCCGTCGCTGGCCGAGGCGCGCGCGACCGTCGCGTAGTCGACGCACCACCTGACGGACGGGAGGCCCGTGGCGACACCGCCACGGGCCTCCCGTCCGTCGTGCGCGACTGAGCGCTTCATCAGACGATCGTCTGTTGAAATGCAGGGCCGTCCCAAGTTGAGGGACGAAGTTGCTCGGACCATGCCGCGGCCATCAGCATCGCACAGTGCGATCAACGGCCAGCGGACGCTCGAGGCAACTGAAGGGGCACCCCCGTGCACATCTCGCGCCGAACTGCGCTCATCGGCATCACCGCCACCGTCCCGCTCGTCACGACCGCGCTCGCGGCCCCGGCCGACGCCGCCACCCCGTCGGGCGCCGCCGACTCAACCGGATCGACCGGCTCCTCCGGTTCCGCTGACTCGGGCGTGCTCGCCGTGCAGCGCTGGCTCAACACGACCTTCGGGCACCTGCACGGGTGGGTGCACGTCGACGAGGACGGACTGACCGGCAGCGGCACGGTGCTCGGGATCGTGCAGGCCGCCCAGTCGCTCCTCGGCATCTCCCCCGTCGTCGCGACGTTCGGGCCGACGACCCGTCGGAAGCTCGAGCAGCACGGCGACGTCGGGGCCGAGACGGGTGCCGACGCCGCGACGTGGTGCCGGCTCGTCCAGGCCGGACTCGTCTGCAAGGGTGCGGCGACCGTGACGCTCACCGGCGAGTACGACGCGGCCACCGTCGCGGCCGTGCAGGCGCTCCGGTCCGACCTGGGTGCCGAGCCCGGCGCACTCCCGCTGTCGGCCCACCTGTTCGGCGCCCTCCTGACCGTCGACCCGGTCCGGCTCGCCTCCGGCGGATCCCGAGCGGTGCGCGCGGTGCAGCAGTACCTCAACCGCACCTACGCCGAGGCGACCGGCGGCGCGTACGGCAGCACGAGCGGGCTCGTGGACACGAGCACGTACTCCGCGGCGATCCGCGCGGTGCAGGTCGCGGTCGGCGTCACGGTCGACGGCGCCTGGGGACCGGGGACGGCTGCCGCGCTCCGTGCCGCGGGACCGAGCGTCGTCGGGGTCGGGGCCACCGGCGCCTGGGTGCTGCTCGTCAAGGCGCTCCTGGTGCTGAACGGCGAGCGCGTCGTGTTCAGCAGTGCCTACTCGGCAGCGGACGCCGCGGTGGTCCGTGCGTTCCAGCAGTTCCAGGCGTTCCCGCCGGCCGAGCAGACCGGGACGTGCGACGCCGGCACATGGGCGGCCCTGGCCGCGAGCACGGGCGACCCGGACCGTGCGACGACCGGTGCCGACACCGCGGTGCGCCTCGACGACGCCCGCGCGGCCGCCGTCCGTGCGTCCGGTGCCACCGGCGTCGGCCGCTACCTCACCAACCACCAGCAGTCCGGAGCGCTCGACAAGGCCCTGACCCCCGACGAACTCCGTGTGATGGCGAGCGCCGGGCTCGGGCTGTGGCCGATCTTCGAGGAAGGCGGGTTCACTGCCTCGTGGTTCACCGAGGAGCAGGGTGTCCGCGACGCCCACCGCGCCCACGACGCTGCCCGACAGCTCGGGATCCCGAAGCAGACCACCGTCTACTTCGCCGCCGACTTCGACGCTTCGGCGGCGCAGGACGAGTCGCTCGTGGTGCCGTACTTCCGTGGCGTCGCCGCCGGCCTGCGGGACCGCGGGAACCTGTACAAGGCGGGCGTCTACGGCTCCCGCGCCACGTGCACCGCCGTGAGCAGCGCCGGACTCGCGCACTTCTCGTTCGTCGCCGGGATGTCGCCAGCCTGGGCGGGCAACCAGCTCGAGCCCCTGCCGGGCAACTGGTCGCTCAACCAGATCCAGAACCGCACGGTCGGGTCGGGCAACGGATCCACCGAGATCGACGCCGTGGTGGACTCCGGGCGCGACCCCGGCGTCCCCGCGGCTCGGCTGGTCGGCTGACCGGCTGCCGACCGGGATCGAGCACCGCCGTGACCACCACGACCCCGCGTGACGACGAGCCGCACGCCGCGTTCCCGCACCGTGCCACCTACGTCTTCTCGAACTTCGAGGAGGCGATCTCGATGGACTGCTACTGCGACGAGGGCGCCGACCACTTCGGCGTCTACCCGTTCTACGACGAGGTCATCAAACCGATCATCGACGATCTGACCCGACGCGTCCGGCGCCGGTTCGGGAAGGAAACCCCGTGAACACCGCACACCCCACCACCCCGACCACCGCCCGGCACCGCAGCCGCCGGACCGCCGCGACGGCCCTGACCCTCGGGCTGCTCGCGGCGGGCATCGCCCTGCCGACCACGGCTGCGAACGCCGAGCCCCTGCCCACGTCCGCCGAACCGACGGGTTCCACGATGACCATCTCCCACGACGGTTCCCGTCCCGCGGCGTCGACGGCGGAGCTCGACACCATCGGCGCGCTCATCCTCCGACGGCTGGAGCTCGCCGACCCGGTGGCGGAGTCGAAGTGGCTTAGCGGCAAGCCGATCGCCGACCCGGTGCGCGAACAGGCCGTCGTCGACGAAGCGGTGACCCTGGCGGAGCAGCAGGGCGTCGACCCCGTCCTGGTCACCCGGGTGATCCGCGCGCAGATCGCCGCGAGCAAGGTCGTCCAGCGTGGCCTCATCAACCACTGGACGCACAACCCGTGGACCGCACCCACCACGGCGCCGGACCTGACGACCATCCGGCCCCAGCTCGACGCCATCGACACGGACCTGGTCACCGCGCTCGGCCAGGCCCAGACCGTCGCCCAGGACCACCGGTGCGCACACCTGGTGGACGCCGAGCGGAAGCACCTCGACGTCGGACTCGACTCGCTGCACCGGAAGGGGATCGACGTGGCCTGGCACACGTTCTGCGCCGCCTGACGCGGGCAGGGGACGGGCCGTCATCATGAGCGGCCCTAGGATGTGGTGTTCACTGATCGCTCAGCTCCGGGCGAGGAAGGACACCACGCCAGATGAACCAGCGGCAGCTCGCCATGGAGGCGTCTCGTCGAGCCATCATCGACGCCGCGGGGCAGCAGTTCGCGGCCTTCGGCTACGAGGCGACCACGTTCTCCCGTGTCGCCGAGGCGATGGGCAAGCCGAAGTCGGCGATCGGGTACCACCTGTTCCCGTCGAAGAAGGACCTGGCGACGGCGGTCATCGAACTGCAGCAGCAGCGCTGGCGTGAACTCTTCGACGCACTCCCCGCGCAGCCCGGCATCGAGCGGCTGACGGTGTTCCTCCTGACCACCGGGATGGACGTCCGCCGGGGCTCGGTGGCGGGCGGCGCGGTCCGGCTCCTGCACGAACTCGGCAAGGCCGGCGTGCCGGTGCCGCGCGGCTTCGACTGGTTCGAGATGACGCGGGGCGAGCTCGTCAGCGCCGGGGTCGCGGCGGCGGAGGTCGACGCGGCCGCGGTCCAGCCGTCCGTCCTGCTGCTCCTCAACACGACGCTGGGCATGGTGGACGGTTCGACGCAGCTGACCGACGACGAGCTCGTGGCCCAGCTCAAGGCCCTGTGGGCGCCGCTCTTCACGTCGTTCGGCATCGCCGGCGCCTCGGAGGTCATCGCGGCGGCCCAGCCGTACTCCCCCGAGTCCTGACCCGGGTCGCTCAGTCACCCTGCCGCGGGACGTCGTCGCGGAGCGTCTGGCTCGGTGACCGGCCGTAGGCCTCGCGGTAGGCGGTGGAGAACCGCGTCGCGTTGCTGAACCCCCATCGCAACCCGATGGACGCGACCGTCGCTCCGGCGTCCGGATCCGCCACCAGCAACTCGAGGTGTGCCTCGGCCAGCCGCACCCGCCGGACGTAGGCTGCCGGGCTCACCCCGAGCTCGCGCTGGAACGCGGACTGCAGCCCGCGGGACGACACCCGGGCGGCCGTGGCGATGTCGGGGACCGAGATCGGTTCGGTGAGGTGGTCGTCGATGTACTGCACGGCACGGCGCACGACCCCGCCGGCAGTCGCCGAGGTCGGGACGATCGCGTCCGGCTCGATGTGCACCGGGAACACCTGGAAGGCCGCTGCGGCGACGTGGCGGAACACCTCGGCGCGGACCAGGTCGTTCCCGAAGGCCCGCTCATCACTCGTGACCGCGTGCGCGTGGCCGATGACACTCGCCCAGTAGCCCGCCAGTTCCGGACGAGGCGCCCGACCGTCGACGACGAGCCGTCCTCGCTCCGCGCCCTGCTGCTGCAACCCGACCCCCAGCAGGACCGACACCGGCAGGCTGACGACGCTGAAGTCCACGTCGAGGGTGTCGTTGTGGACCATGCCGAGGCCGTGCAACGACCCGTTCGGCACCCCGCCCGTCCCGCGCGGGGCGAAGTCGCCGCCGTGCACCTGGACCGACACCAGCGTGTCCGCGATCTCGGCGGTCGTCTCCATCGAGCCGCCGAAGTGGTGCCGTTCGACGGTCATCACGCCGTCGCCGCGCACGTGCTGCTCGTACCGGAAGAGCGGGCCGACGTCACGGATCTCCGGGCGGTCGTACAGCGCCCCCAACGCCGTGGCGGCGACCTCGGCGTCACGGGTCGCGAAGTCGATGGACAGCACAGGCACCTCGTTCTCCGTTCGGACCGACTCACCATCGTCACCCCGTGGACCGGGGATCGCCTGCGAAGACGCGCCGCCGTGCAACGACGAAGGGCCCCGGTGGAATCCACCGGGGCCCTTCGTCCTGCTTGCCTGTGCGCTCGAAGGGACTCGAACCCCCAACCTTCTGATCCGTAGTCAGATGCTCTATCCATTGAGCTACGAGCGCGTGGCCTTGCGGCCGTGGAAGACTCTACAACAGGTGCGGCCCGGGCGCCAATCGAGGCGCTCCGGCCCCCGTGCTCGGCGTGTCGCGAGCGGTCTCCGACGGCCGCACCGTCACAGCGCCGCGGGCTCCTCGTCGAACACCTCGGCCAGGAACACGCGGAGCGCCTGCCACGATCGGCGGTCGGCACGCTCCTGGTACTGCGCGCCGTGGTCCGGGGCGTCGGTGCCGGGCACCGCGAACGCGTGCATCGCACCGGAGTACGTCACGACCTGCCAGTCGACGTCCGGCGCCGCCCGCATCTCGTCCTGCCACGCGTGCACGGCCTCGTCCGGCACGACGGGGTCGGCGCCCCCGGTGAGGACGAGCAGCTTCGCCCGGATGTCGGCGGCGTCCGAGGGGTCGTGCGCGATGAGGCCGCCGTGGAACGCCACGGCACCGACCAGGTCGGCCCCGGTCCGTGCGAGTTCGAGTGCGGTCGAGCCGCCGAAGCAGTACCCCATGACGACGACGCGGGCGGGGTCGACGTCGGGGTCGGCGAGCAGTCGCTCGAGTCCGGCGGTGGCGCGGGCGCGCAGCAGCGGCAGGTCCTGGTAGAAACCGCCGGCGACCTGGGCCGCGGTGTCGTCACCGGGGCGGACGCCCGCTCCGTAGATGTCCGCGCCGAAGGCGACGTAGCCCAGTCGGGCGAGCATCGTCACCCGGGCCTCGACGTGCTCGTTCACGCCGTGCCAGTCGTGCACGACGAGGACGGCCGGACGACGGCCCGCGATCGCGGCGTCCTTCGCGAGCACGCCGAGCAGTTCGGTGCCCTCGTGGTCGTAGGGGACGTCGTCGACACGGATGTCGGCGCCGGCGGGTTCGGGAACGGTCTGCAGGACGTCGTCGGTGGTGTTCACGTCGCCCGACGCTACGCCGCCGCTCGGACTCAGGCCTCGATGTTGTCCCAGCCGTCGGGGCCGACGGACCCGGCGGCGTACTCGTCGAGGGGTGCCTTGCCTGCCTTCCACGCGTCGAGGAACGGCCCGACGACCTTCCAGCCCTGCACGGCGCTGTCACCGCGGACCGACAGCGTGGCGTCACCCTCGAGCACGCCGGCCAGCACCTCGCCGTAGGCGCTCAGGCGCCCGGGGTTGAAGGTCACCTCGAGGCTCGTGTGGTCGATCGTGTACGGGTCACCGGCGCCGTTGACGTTGAGCTCCAGCTGCATCTCGTCCGGGGCGATCCAGATGCGCAGCCGGTCGGGCAGCTCGGTGCCGGTGAGCCCCTCGGGCACGTGCGGGGAGTCCTTGAACGTGATGACGATCTCGCGGCGCTGCGCGGCGAGCGCCTTGCCGGACCGCAGGGTGAACGGGACGCCGGCCCAGCGCCAGTTCGCGATCTCCAGGGTGAGCTGGGCGAGGGTCTCGGTGCCGAGCGACGGGTCCACGCCGTCCTCGTCGACGTACGACGGCAGCTGGCGGTCCCCGACGGTGCCGGCGGTGTACCGGGCGCGCTTGCCCGCGGTGACGACGTCGCCACCCCAGGGCCGGACGGCCCGCAGCACGAGCTCCTTCTGGGTGCGCAGGTCGTCGGCCTTGATCGAGGCGGGGGCCTCCATCGCGACGACGGCCATCACCTGCAGCAGGTGGCTCTGGATCATGTCGGTGAGCGCCCCGGCCTTGTCGTAGTAGCGCGCCCGGCCCTCGAGCCCGAGGGTCTCGTCGTAGACGATGTCGACGCGCTCGACGTGCTGCGACGACAGCAGCGGCTCGATGATGCGGTTGGCGAAGCGCAGCCCGAGCAGGTTGAGCACGGTGGAGCGGCCGAGGAAGTGGTCGACGCGGTGGATGCGCTCCTCGGGGATGAACGAGTGCAGCAGGTCGTTGAGGTGCGAGGCGCTGTCGGCGTCGGTGCCGAACGGCTTCTCGAGCGCCAGGCGGGTACCGGCGGGAAGGTCGAGGTGGGCGAGCTGCTCGCAGCTCTTCTCGGTGACCGCCGGCGGCAGTGCGAAGTAGATCGCCGGGTCGTGGTCGCACGCGGCGAGCAGCGCTCGCAGGTCGTCCGGGTCCGTGACGTCGGCCTTCCGGTAGGTCGAGGCGTCGACCACGGCCTGCAGTCGGTCCGGCAGTGACGTCTCCCCCGAGGCGCCCTCGTCCTCCTCGTTCTTGGACGCCTGCGCGTTCTCGAAGGACTCGCGCACCTGCGCCTTCCAGTCGGCGTCGGACAGGTCCTCGACACCGGCCCCGACGAGCTGGACGTCCCAGTCGTCCTTCACCTGGAGCAGGGTGGCGAGGCCGGGCAGGAGCAGGCGCTTGGACAGGTCGCCGCTGGCTCCGAGGATGAGCAGGCTGGTCTGGAGGCTCGACATGCACCAGACCGTACTCACCGTCCCCCGGGGACGGCCGGGCCGCTACGGTGGTGTCAGTCCGGCGCGAGGGAGCACCATGAGCAGTGGGTACGAAGGGCGACGCCTCCGTGTCGCCGTGGTCGGGACGGGCATGATCGCCGGGGTCCACGCCCGGGCGGCCCGGGCCTCCGGTGCCGAGGTGCTCGGGGTGCTCGGCCGGAACGCCGCCCGGTCGGAGCAGGTGGCGGCGCAGCTCGACCTGCCCCGCGGTTACGCCTCCCTCGACGAGGTCATCGCCGACGCCCCCGACGTCGTGCACATCTGCACCCCGAACGACCAGCACCACCCGCAGGCGCTCGCGGTGATCGCGGCCGGCATCAACGTGGTGTGCGAGAAGCCCCTGGCGATCGACCCCGCGCAGGCCGCCGAGCTCGTCGCCGCCGCTGCCGAGGCCGGTGTCGTGGCCACGGTGCCGTTCGTGTACCGGTACCACCCGATGGTCCGCGAGATCCGGGCGCGCATCGCCGACGGGGAGCTCGGCCGACTGCTCGCGGTGCACGGCCACTACCTGCAGGACTGGATGCTCGACGAGGACGCCTCGAGCTGGCGGGTCGACCCGACCTCGAGCGGGCTGTCCCGCGCCTTCGCGGACATCGGCTCGCACTGGTGCGACCTGGTCGAGTTCGTGACGGGTGAGCGCTTCGCCTCGGTGTCCGCGGCGACCGACATCGTCTACCCGACCCGGCCGGCCGCGTCCGGTCCGTCGTTCTCCGGCTCCCCGGACCCGGACCCGGTGGCCGACGCGGCCGAACGCGCCGAGGTCACCACCGAGGACACCGCCGTCGCCACCTTCCGCACGGCCACGGGCCGCATCGGCAACGTCGTGATCTCGCAGGTCGCCTCGGGCCGCAAGAACCGCCTGTGGTTCGAGGTCGACGGCACCCGCGGCAGCGCGGCCTTCGACCAGGAGCAGCCCGAGTCGGCCTGGTTCGGCAACGAGCGCGGCGCGCAGATCGTGGTCCGAGACCCGTCGCAGGGGTACCCGGACCAGCGCCGGCTGGCGATCGTGCCGGCCGGGCACCCGCAGGGGTACCTCGACGCCTTCGCCGCCTTCGTCGCCGACACCTACACCGCGGTCCGCACCGGGGTGGCCCCCGACGGGTTGCCAACCTTCGCGGACGGCGCCCGCTCCGCCGACATCATCGAGGCCGTGATCGGCAGCGCGGCCGAGACGACCTGGCGGGAGATCCGGTGAAGCTCGGCATGCTGACCGCCTGCCTGCCCGGCTGGTCGCTCGACCGGATCGCCGGGTTCGCCCAGCAGCAGGGCTACGAGCGGCTCGAGGTCGCCGTCTGGCCGGGCGCCGGCGGCCGTGACTTCGAGGCGGCGCACCTGCCGGTCGCCACGTTCACCGACGAGGACGCCCTGGCCACCCGCGACCTGCTCGACCGCACCGGGCTCGAGATCTCCGCGCTCGCCTACTACGAGAACAACCTGCACCGGGACCCGGAGCACCGTGCCGCGGTGCGGACCCACCTCGAGCACGCGATCGACACCGCGCAGACGCTCGGCATCCCGTACGTCGGCACCTTCATCGGGCGCGACACCACGAAGTCCGTCCGCGAGAACATGGCCGAGGGGAATCGGGTCCTGCCCGAGCTCGTCGACTACGCCGGCGAGCGCGGTGTGCGGCTGGTCATCGAGAACTGCGTGATGGAGGGCTGGCACCCGGACGGGTACCCCGGCAACCTCGCGTACTCCCCCGAGCTCTGGGGCTGGGTGACCGGTCTGGGCTTCGGGCTGAACTGGGACCCGTCGCACCTGACGTGGATCGGCATCGACCCGGTCGAGACGATCCTGCCGTTCGCCGAGCACATCGTGCACGCCCAGGCGAAGGACCTCGAGCTCTTCCCCGAGCGGCGCAACGAGTACGGGTTCTTCGGCAAGGTCGACAAGGGCGACGACCCGTGGGACATGGGTTGGTGGCGGTTCCGCGTGCCGGGCCGCGGTGTCGTGGACTGGCCGCGCGTCGTCGACCGCCTCTACGAGGCCGGCTTCGACGGCACGCTGAGCGTCGAGCACGAGGACCCGCTCTGGGGCGGCACCGACGACCGGGTGCTCGAGGGGCTGCGCATCGCGCACCGCACGCTGCGTCCGCTGATCGCGCAGGAGCCGTAGGCGACACCGAGCACCAGCCAGCACAGGCGCCCTGGTCTGGAGGCCCGGATCACGTGACCGACGTCGGTCACGTGATCCGCGCCTCCAGTCCGGTGCCTGTGAACGGACCCGTACGCGCCCGCGCACGCTGGTGCCATGAGCACGACCGTGAGCGACTTCGTCATCGACCGCATCAAGGCGTGGGGGGTCTCCCGCGTGTTCGGGTACCCCGGCGACGGGATCGGCGCCTTCGACGGCGCGCTCGGCAAGGCGGCGTCGACGGGCGACGGCCTGGAGTACGTCCGCCCCACGCACGAGGAGATCGCGGCGCTGATGGCGACCGCACACGCGAAGTTCACCGGCGAGGTCGGGGTCTGCGTCGCGACGTCGAGTCCCGGCGCCTTCCACCTGCTGAACGGGCTGTACGACGCGCAGATGGACAACCAGCCGGTGGTGGCGATCGTCGGCCAGCAGGGGCTCGCGGCGATGGGGTCGTTCACGCAGCAGGAGTCGAACCTGGAGCGCGTGTTCGCCGACGTCGCCTGCTACGTGCAGACGGTGGCCACGCCCGAGGCCGTCGGCGTGGTGCTCGACACCGCGTTCCGCACTGCGTCGCTGCGCAAGCAGCCGGCCGTCGTCGTGCTGCCCCACGACGTGCAGGCGATGAATTACGACGCACCGCCGCTGGAGCACTGGGCCTCGCGGTCGAGCGACGTCCCCGCGTCCACCCGGATCACGCCGCCCGCCGACGAGGTCCGGAAGATGGCGGAGATCATCAACGCCGGGTCGAAGGTGACGTTCCTGGTCGGTGCGGGCGCGCGCGGTGCGACGGCCCAGGTGCTCGCCGCCGCCGAGAAGGCGGGCGCGGGGATCATCACCGCGCTCCGTGGCAAGGACGTGATCCCGTCCGACGTGCCGTACCACTCGCAGCAGCTCGGGCTGCTCGGGTCGCTGCCGTCGCTGCACCAGATCCGCGACTGCGACACCCTCGTGCTGCTCGGCACGAACTACCCGTACGGCGAGTACATGCCGAAGTCGGGGCAGGCCCGGGGCATCCAGGTCGACATCAAGCCGGAGCAGCTCGGCCTGCGGTACCCGACCGAGCTGAACCTGTGGGGCGACGTCGGCTCGACCCTCGACGCCGTGCTCCCGCTGCTCGAGCAGAAGACCGACAGGTCCTTCCAGCGGACAGTCGCCCACGAGATGCGCGAGTGGGAGTCGGAGATGCGTGCGCAGTCCGAGGTCGCCTACGACGACGGGGTGAACCCGCGCCGGGTGATCCAGGCCGTGAACGACCGGCTGCCCGACGGCGTCACGGTCACCGCGGACGCCGGCACGACCGCCGACTGGTACGGCCACCACGTCCGGCTGCGCGAGGGCATGCGCGGCGACATGTCCGGCAGGCTCGCGACGATGCTCGCGGCGATGCCGTACGCGGTGACGGCGAAGTTCGCGTTCCCGGACCGTCCGGCGGTGTGCACGATCGGCGACGGTGCTTTCCAGATGCTCGGCATGAACGAGCTGATCACCGTGAAGAAGTACCTGGCGGCCTGGCCGAACCAGCAGCTCGTCATCGTGGTCATGCACAACGACGACCTCGGCCAGGTGTCGTGGGAGATGCGCACCGAGGACGGCAACCCGATGTGGCGGGGCTCGCAGGACGTCGAGTCGATCGACTACGCCGGGTACGCGACGCTGCTCGGGTTCCAGGGCATCGCCGTGCACGAGGACTCCGAGGTCGAGGCCGCGGTCGATCGGGCGTTCGCCCACCAGGGGGTGACCCTCATCGACGCGTACGTCAGCCGGAGCGTCCCGCCGCTGCCCCCGCACATCACGAAGGAGTACGCGATCAACACGGCGAAGAGCCTGCTGAAGGGCGACCCGGTCGAGTTCGACGTGGTGAAGGATTCCGCCAAGGCGATGGCGACCGAGGTCACCGAGCGGGTGAAGGGCGCCCTCGGCCGCGACTGAACCGGGTCGGGCGGGCCCAGGGGGACGGCCGTGTGAACGTCGTGTGACGACTTGCGACGGGGTCTGGCGCGTCGCCTGTGCGTCTTCGTAGGTTCGACGGCGATGAACACTTCCCACACCACCGGAACCGCCGGTGCGACGACCCGACGACGCCTCGGCGCCGGCGCGGCCCTCGCCACCGCCGGGGTCCTGGTCGCACTCTCCGTCCCGTCCGCAGCCGTCGCCGCCGAGGGCGACACGACGATCGACATCATCGACGTCAACGACTTCCACGGTCGCATCGAGTCCGAGGGCACCGGTGCCGACAAGGCCGCCGGTGCCGCGAAGCTCGCCGGCGTCGTGCAGTCGTACCGCGAGGCCAACCCGAACACGATCTTCGCCAGCGTCGGCGACAACGTGGGCGCCTCGACCTTCACCTCGCTCATCCAGCAGGACTCCCCCACGATCGACGCCCTGAACGCCATGGACCTCGACGTCAGCGCGATCGGCAACCACGAGCTCGACAAGGGCCAGGACGACCTGCGGAACCGCATCGACGACCGCGCCGACTGGCCGTACGTCTCGGCGAACATCGTCAAGGCCGGCACCACCGACCCAGCGTTCACGCCGTACTCCATCGTGGAGAAGGGCGGCGTCAAGGTCGGCTTCATCGGCGCGACCACCGAGGACCTCATCCCCGGGCTCGTCAGCCCCGGCGGGGTCGAGGGCCTCGCGATGGCCCCGATCGTCAGCCAGGTCAACCGGTACGCCGTGCAGCTCACCGACGGCAGGGACGACAACGGCGAGGCCGACGTGCTCGTCCTGCTCGTGCACGAGGGCGCCACCACGAGCGCGCTCGCCGACGCCACCGGCACCGGTGCCTTCGGCAAGATCACCTCCGGCGTCTCGTCGAAGGTCTCGGCCATCGTCTCGGCGCACACCCACGCGACGTACAACCACTCCATCGCCGGCCCCGACGGCACGAAGCGTCCGGTGATCCAGGCCGGGTCCTACGGGGTGAACCTCGGACACCTGCGCCTCACCGTGGACGCGGACAAGCAGCTCACCGGCATCACGTCCTCGGTCACCTCCGTCAACGACGACAAGCGTGTCCCCGCCGACACCACCTCGGTCACCGAGGTGAGCGACATCGTGACCGCCGCGAAGGCCGTCGCCGACGTCAAGGGCGGCGAGAAGCTCGGCGAGATCACGGGTGACCTGCGTCGCGCCGTGCAGTCCGACCGCAAGGCCGAGAACCGCGGTGGCGAGTCCGTCCTGGGCAACTACATCGCCGAGGTCCAGCGCAGCGCGACCGCCCGCAACGGCTCGAAGATCGCCTTCATGAACCCGGGCGGCCTCCGCACCGACATGGTCTACGCGTCCAGCGGCGCCGGCGACCCCGACGGCACCGTCACCTACAAGGAGGCCGCGCTCGTCCAACCGTTCGCCAACACACTGGTGACGAAGGACATGACCGGCCAGCAGATCAAGAACGCCCTCGAGCAGCAGTGGCAGCCGGACGGCCTCGAGCGTCCGTTCCTGAAGCTCGGCGTCTCGGACGGCTTCGCGTACACCTACGACCCGTCGAAGGGCCGCGGCGAGCGCATCACCGGCATGACCCTCGGCGGCAAGCCGATCTCGCTGACCGACACCCTCAAGGTGACCGTCAACTCGTTCCTGTCGACCGGTGGCGACAACTTCGCCGCCTTCGCGACCGGCACGAACGTCGCAGACTCCGGCCAGGTCGACCTGCAGGCCCAGGTGGACTACTTCGTGGCGAACAAGAAGGTCACACCCCAGGTCGACCAGCGCGCCGTCGGCGTCACGGTCACGCCGACCCCGGCCGGTGGGTTCCAGCCCGGTGACGAGATCGAACTCGACCTGTCGTCGCTCGTGTTCAGCAGCGAGGACCCCGCGAAGGCCGGCACCGTCTCGGTCAGCGCGGACGGCAAGGAGCTGGCGTCGTCGGCGATCGACCCGACGATCACCGACAAGAACGACGAGCAGGGTCGCGCGACCCTGACCGTCACCGTCCCCGAGATCGAGGCCCCGGCGGCACGCGCCGCCGCCCGCACCACCGGCTCCGTCTCGCTCGCCGCGGTGGCCGAGCCCGTCGCCACGACGGACGCACCGCTCGTGGTCACCCTGCCCGGGCAGACCATCACCCTCGCCGTGACGATCCCGGTCGCCGCAGCGGTCGACCCGACCGACCCGACGGACCCCACCGACCCCACGGACCCGACGGACCCGGTCGACCTGACCCCGGGCACGGGCGGCGGGGTCACCCCCGGCCCCGGCGCGGGTGGCGCTGATGACGCCGGCATCGGTGGCGTCGGCGGGACCGACGACGACCCGCGCGCCGGTGGCGACCTCGCCTACACGGGTGCGGACCTGACCGCTCCGGCGATCGCGGCGGGCCTGCTCCTGCTCGCCGGGATCACGGCGCTCGTGGTCCTCCGCCGCAACCGCGCACGACGTGCCGCGACGGTCCTGACGGACTGACCCCGAGCCTGCGGGCACACACGCGAACGGGCCGTCTCACCCTGGTGAGGCGGCCCGTTCGCGTCGGTCAGGAGGCCCGGCACAGCTCCGGCGCACGCGTCGCGCGACCCGGCGGTCACGGTTGCTGTCCCATCCCGGTCGATCACTGCGGATCCGCGGATCCGCGGGGTACTCTCGGGGTTGTCGCACCGCGACGCGTCGTGCCGGGTCGCTTTCAGCAAGTCGACGGTGGTTCCGTTCGGCGAGACTCCGCGACGCGGGCGTCCTCCGCCTCCAGGGAAACGGCGGAGGGCGCCCACCCTGGCGTCTCAGCGACTCAGCTCATCGGAAGAGCTGCTCGCCGATGTACGACCCCTTGCGGGGTGCCGGCGGGACGGCGAACACCGCGGACCCGATGTGCGAGACGTACTCGTTCAGCCGGTCCGAGGCGCCGAGCTTCCGCTGCAGCCGCGTGAAGTGGTCCGGGTCGTTCACGTAGGCGATGAACAGCAGCCCGGCGTCGAGCTGGCCGTACTCGTTGAGCCCGTCGGTGTAGTTGTACGGCCGCCGCAGGATCTTCACGCCGCCGTTCGCCTCGTGCGCTGCGAGGGCGATGTGCGACGTCGCGTCGATCTTCGTCGCACCGTCGTCGTCCTTCGCGTGGAAGTCCGGCGTGGTGTGCTCCTGTCCGCCGGAGAGCGGTGCGCCCTGGATCTTCGTCCGCCCGAACACCCGCTGCTGGTCGCTGACGACGTCGGCGTCCCAGGTCTCGATGTTCATCCGGATCTTCCGCACCACCTGGTAGCTGCCGCCGGCCATCCACCCGGCGTCGCGGTCGAGCCAGACGAACCGGTCGTGGTCGGCGTCGGTGGTGATGTTCCGCGTGCCGTCCTTGAACCCCATCAGGTTGCGGGGCGTGCTCTGGTGCGGTCCCGCCGATGCCCGGCCGAAGCCGAGCACGGTCCAGCGGACGGTCGCGGTGCCGCGGGCCATCCGTGCCAGGTCGCGCACCGCGTGGTACGCCACCTGGGGGTCGTCGGCGCAGGCCTGCAGGGACAGGTCGCCGCCGGTCAGCCCCGGCTGCAGGTTGTCGCTCGGCAGCGTCGGGATGTCGGCGAGCGACGCCGGGCGCCGGTCGGCCAGCCCGAAGCGCTCGTCGAAGACGCCGGGTCCCAGGCCGACCGTGACGGTGAGGGACGCGGGCCCGAGGTCGAGCGCCTCGCCGGTGTCGGCGCCGACTCCGTTGCCGTGCGCCGGTTCGACGCTGCCGACGGTCTTGCCGGCCTGCAGCTGGGCGATCGCGGCCGACCAGCGGGCGAGGAGCACCTGCAGGTCGGTCGTGACGGTGGTCGACAGGTCGAACGTCATGTAGACGCAGTACCGCTGCGGGGTGGTGCGGATCCCGCCCTGCGGCTGCCGTGCCGCGGTGGCGTAGAACGGCTGGCTCTGCGACAGGTCGATCGACTCGTCACCGTTCGTCGCCGCCGTGAACGGGTTCACGCCGGTCGCCGCGGTGGCGCCGCCGATCCCCGCTGCCGCGCCGACCCCGGCACCGGCCACGGCCAGGCCGGCGCCGAACAGCCCGCGGCGGGAGACGTTCGCCCGGGGTGCCTCGTCCGGCTCGGTCACGCGGTCGCGACCTTCTCGGCCAGGCGGGACAGCGGGTCCTGGAGCGCCTGGATCTGCTGCGAGATCGTGTTCGCGTCGGACTTCTTGGTGGCGGCGTCCCAGCTGGCGAAGCCGCCCAGGTCGTCGGCGTCGCGGTAGCCGTCCATCAGCGTGTTCGTGGCGTCGAACTGCTTCGCGATCTGCTTCGTCAGGGTCGGGTCGAGCTTGGTCAGCCCCGGCTTGAGGTACGCGAAGGCCTGACGGGCACCCTCGACGTTGGCCGCGAGGTCGACGAGGTCGATGTGGCTGTACGCCTCTTCCTCGCCGGTGATCTTGTTCGACTGCACCTCTTCGAGCAGGCCGGCGGCACCGTTCGCCAGGTCCTCCGGCTTGTAGTCCAGGGTCGGCACGAGCTTCGCGAGCAGCTGCACGTCCTCGGTCAGGTCCGCTGCGGTCTGCTTGGTCGACGCGGTGATCTTCCCGGCCTGGAACAGGTCCTTCTCGACGGCGTGGAACCCGCTCCAGCCGACGGCCGGGTCGAGGTTCGAGGCGCGCATGTCGATCAGGTAGTCGAGGTTGCCGGCGTTGTCGGTGGCCTTGAACCCCTTCTTGACGAAGCCGTCGACGTCGCTCTCCACGTGCTCGTAGAACGGACGGGCGTTCGCGTAGTCGGTCTTCGCCGCGTCGAGGTCGCCAGCGTCGATGTCCTTCTGCAGCTGCTGGACCGCGGCGACCATGTCGGTGACCTGGCCGTCGACGTAGGTCGCGTAGCCCTTCGTCCCGTCGCGGAGCAGGGTCGAGGCGCTGCTGTTCGCGGTCGACGCGGCCTTGCCGGTGACGGTGAAGTCCGTCAGCTCGGTCTCGGCGCCGGGGCAGTACACCTGGTACTTCCCGCCGGTCAGCGTGGCGGTGAAGCGGACGGCGTCGAGGCCGGGCGCCAGGTTCTCCTTCTCGCCGAGGATCCGCTGGTCCTGCAGCAGCTCGACCTCGGTGATCGCGGTCGACGACTCGTTCTTCACCGTGAAGGTGACGGGGCCCGCGGGGACCTTCGTCGAGGACACCGCACAGGCGTCCTGCCCGTCGTTGGTGAGCGTGATGGTGACGCGGGAGACCTTCGCGTCGCCGGAGCCGGAGCCGCCGGCCTCGGCGGACCCACCGGCGCAACCGGTGAGTGCGAGGGCGGTGACGGCGCCGAGGGCGCCCAGGGTGATCAGGGGTCGGACGGGCTTACCGAAGGACATGGTCGGTGCTCCTTGCAGGGTCCGCGGCCGGAGGGCCACGAGCGGGGACGGGTTCGGGGGTGGGGACGGTGGGGAGTCGCCGGCGACGGCGGTCACGGAGGGCCAGCAGCGCCTGCACGGCGGCCGCGGCGCCGAGGGCGATCGGCAGCCAGGCCTTCCAGAGCAGCAGGTCGGCTGATCGCGAGTCCGCTGCGGCCACCGAGGCGGCCGACCGCTCGACGCGGGCGTCGGGGACGGACCAGACGGTGCGGTCCAGGGTCGTGGTGCGCGCGGACGGGAGGCCCCCACCGCTCAGCGTCAGCACCTCGCGTTCGTCGCGGGTCGCGTCCAGGACCCCACCGCGGACCGTCCACAGGGTCACCGTGTCGCGCACGGCCCAGCGGGCCGCGAACGGACCGGGGTTCGTCGACGGGGAGACCCCGACGGGCAGGCGGCCGAACAGGGTGACGAGGTCGTCCAGGGTCAGCGTCGACGGACGGTCGGCACCGCTCCCCTGCCCACCGGCCCCGTCCTGCACGACGCGCCACCGGTCGGCGGTCACGCCCGCGCGGGTGACGCGGCGGTGGGCCGACGTCGGCAGGGCGAGTCGGGCCTCCTGGCCGGTTCCGGTGCCAGCCACCCGCAGGACACCGGACGCACCGTCGACGCTGGCGGAGACGGAGCTGGCGTCACCGCTGACCGCGGTCGTGCGGGGCAGGTCGACCCCGCCCGTCGGCACGGCGATCGCGAGCGCCGCTGCGGCCACGGCGAGAGCACCGGCGACGACGGCGCGCACCCGGGGCACGCGGTCCGGCGACGGACGCCAGGCGCGCGGCCAGAGGGTCAGGGCCAGCACCGGGACGACGTAGAGGAACCAGCCGAGCACCTCGATGACCCGCGGGTCCGGCGGGATGCCGAGCACGCCGGTGACCAGGGCGCCCTGCACCGAACCGTTCGGGGCGAGCCACGACAGGTCGACGGTGCGCTGCTGGCCGATGACGATCCAGCCGGCCTCGTGCGCGCGGCGGAGGACGGTCAGCACCAGGCCGCCGGCGACGAAGACCAGGAAGACCCCGGTGCCGGTGAAGAACCGCGACAGGTTGAGGCGGACGCCACCGGTGTAGATGCCGAAGCCGACGACGACCGCGGCCGCGATGCCGATCACGGCACCCAGGGCGGCGAGGCCGGTGTCCGACGACGCCTGGAACGTGGCGAGGAGGAACACCGAGGTCTCGAAGCCCTCCTTCAGGACGGCGAGGAACGCCATGCCGGCGAGTGCCCAGGCGGTGCCCCGGCCGAGCGCCGCGGTGGCACTGGCCTCGAGGTCGGCCGTCAGGGTGCGCGCGTGCGTGCGCATCCAGACGATCATGCCCGTGACGAAGACGACGGCGACGATGCCGATGACCGCTTCCATGCCCTCCTGCTGGGCCTGCGGCAGCGCCTGCTCGACGGCCTGCAGCCCGAAGCCGACGGCGATGCTGAGCAGCACCGCGAGCCCGACGCCCGACCACATCGGGGTGAGCGGGACGCGGTTGCGACGCAGGAACGCGGCGATGATGCCGACGATGAGCGTGGCTTCGAGGCCTTCACGGAGACCGATGACGAGAGTGGCGAGCATGACGAAGGTGAGGCTAACCTAACCGCGGAACGGCCCGCCAGTCGTGCGACGTGATGTTTGATGGTTCTCATGAACCTGCTGTCCGTCGACGGCCTGGCGTCGGTCACGAACGTGCTCGACCTCGCCGGGGTCTTCGCGTCCGCCCTGCTCGGCGGCTCCATCGCCCGCGCGATGGACTTCGACCTGTTCGGGTTCCTGGTCGTCGGGTTCGTCTCCGGACTCGGCGGCGGGATGCTCCGCGACACCCTGCTGCAGAACGGACCACCCGTCGCGCTCGTCGACCCGCTCTACGTGCCGGTCGCCGTCGCCGGGGCGCTCATCGCGTTCCTCGTGTCGTTCTCCGAGGTGACGTGGGACCGGTTGTTCACCGTGCTCGACGCCGCCGTGATCGGTTTCTGGGCCGTGGTCGGCGTGCAGCGGACCTACGACGCCGGGCTCGAATGGCCGGCCGCGATCATCATGGGGACCATCACCGCGGTCGGCGGCGGGGCCATGCGCGACCTGCTGCTGCGGCGGGTGCCGGCGGTGTTCGGCGGGAACGCGCTGTACGCCACCGTGGCCGTCGCCGCGTCGGCCGTGATGGTGATCGCCTCGGCGCTCGGGTCGCCGTCGCTCGGCATCCTGCTCGCGATCACCCTGTCGCTCGGGCTCCGCTGGGGAGCGGTCCGCCGCGGCTGGGGGCTGCCGAACGGCCGTGAGTGGCAGCCGAAGTCGACCCTCGGTTCGCTGCTCCGGCGGGGTCGGAGCCTGCGACCTGACGCGCTCCGGTTGCTCCGGCGCCCGGGCCGTCGGACCGGCGCCGGCAGTGTCCGAGAAGAGCACGAGGACTGAGGGGCTGTCCCCCGCGGCTCCGCGACGCTACGATCAGTACCGCCGGGTATCGTCCTGGCAGTTCTACCGGGGATGATCCCGGTGAACGCTGTCCGCACAGCACCGACGCGACCCGAACGCGCCGGTTCCGAGCAGACGTGGGGATGGGGGCTTCGCTGATGCCGCGCGGGATCAGACGCGCGGCGCGGCAGGTCTCCCCACCACGGCACGGCCGAAACAGGAACCGATGAGCGACGACGCCTCCCCCACCCCGCGCATCCCGCGGGCCGAGGTCCGAGAACGCCTGCTCGCCGCCGGTGCCGAGGTCTTCGCCGAACAGGGCGTCTACGGGGCGCGACTCGACGACGTCGCAGCGCGCGCGGGGTTCAGCAAGGGTGCGGTCTACTCGAACTTCTCGTCCAAGGAAGACCTGCTCGCACAGGTCATGCAGCGGTCCACGAACGTCGTGCTCGGCTCACTGCAGGAGCTCGTGCACGCCGACATCGCCGCCGTCGACGTCGGGGACGTCCTGCGCGCTGCGTTCGGCCAGCACGACCAGAGCGAGCAGTTCGCGCTGCTCTCGGCGTTCCGCGGGTACGCCGTGCGCCACCCGGAGTTCCTGCCCGAGTTCATCCGGCAGCGCCGGGTCCTGCAGGACGGGGTGCTCGAGTTGGTGCGGCTGTGGCTCGGTGCCCACCCCGAGGTCGACGTCGGCATGACCCCGGAGGAGTTCGCGACCGTGCTCATCGGGGCGAACGTCGGCCTGGTGTTCGACGCGCCGGCGCTGCCCGGGGTCGACCCCGGCGAGCTCGTCGCGACGCTGGTCGAGGCGGTCGTCCGCCGGCGCTGACGCGCGGCGCGGCGCGCTCGAACGGTGCCGCGGCCGCGCCGCTCGAACGGTGCGAGGTTCCGTAGTCCGTGCGGGGCCGCGCCGGTCGCACGGAGTACGGAACCTCGCACCACTCGGCGCACCCCTCGCACGGTGCGAGGCTCGCACGGTGCGAGGCACGCGCAAGCGCCCGCGTCAGGCCGTGCGACGATCGCGACGCCGGGGCTTCGGCCCGTCGTGGGACCAGGCGGACGACGGCAGCAGGCTCGGCGGCAGCAGGCGCGACCGCACGACGCGCAGGGCGGGCACCGACGCGTCGAGTGCGGCTCGAGCTTCGCGGACGTGCCGCTCCAACGCCGAAGTGTCCACCGATGCGACCCCGTCGGCGGCGAAGCGCTCCCGATCGACCGCGTCGACCGTGGCCTCGAGGTGGGGCACGACCGAGGCCGGCAACCCGGGCCGTAGTCGTCCGAGCACGGCTCGGGCGGTCCGGGCCACGGCGGCGGCATCACCCGGCGGCGCGATGCCCGGGGCGTACCCGTGGTCGGCGACATCGTCGAGCAACTCCCGCCAGGCCTGCACGGCGGGCGACCGGCCGGCGGCGATCGCCGACAGCCTCGACCGGCGGCGGACAGCGCGCACGAGGCCCGGGGCGACGAGGACCGCGAGCACGAGCAGCAGCCCCACGAGCAGTCCGACGGGGCCACCTGCGTCGCCGGAGCCGGACGCACCCGCGGCACCCGGCGCCGGGGAGGCCGACGGGGTCGGTGACGCGGAATCCTGCGCCGGGGTGGTCTGCTCGGGCGCCGGCAGCGGGGTCTCCGGTGCCGCCGCGGTCGGCGAGGCCGAGGGCTCCTCGGACGGCGCGGCCTCGTCGGAGTCGGGCGTCGGCTCGAAGGCGACCCACCCGGCGCCCTGGATGTACAGCTCGGGCCAGGAGTGCAGCTGCCGGTTCGACACCGCGTACTCGCCGTCGGGCTGCGGCGACCCGGCCCGGTACCCGACCGCGATGCGCGAGGGGATGCCGAGCGTGCGGGCCATCACGGCCATCGCGGACGAGAAGTGCACGCAGTACCCGTCGCGGACCCGCAGGAACGTCGAGACGACGTCCATGCTGTCGCCGTCGTACCCCTGCTCGACGGGGGCGGTCTCGGAGTACGTGAACAGGTCGCTGCGGAACCACTGCTCGAGTGCCCGCGCACGCCCGTAGTCGTCGGTCGCGGCTGCGGCGACCCGGGTCGCGGTGGTCGAGATGTTCGCCGGCAGGTCGTCGGGCAGGGCGAGGTCGGTGCGCAGCTGCTGGCGGCTGGGCTCCCGGAAGCCACGGCCGTCGGAGCGGGCGAGCACCCCCGAAGCGGCGACCGCGTCGAGGTAGTCGTTGGCGAAGGTCGAGGCCCCGTAGACCTCGTACATCGCACCGCGGGCGGTCGCGGCTCCGGTCGACCGGACGGTGCTCGAGTTCCCCATCCACCGCCACTGCGACAGGTCGAGGTTGGTGGACTGCGACTCGATCGACACCGCGCCCGACGGCACCGGCAGGTAGGTGCTGGACAGCCCGGTGATCCGGACGGTCACGTCGCCGCGGCTCGCGAGGCGCGGGTTGACGCCCTCGGCCCACTGCTGCTCGTCGGCCGTGTCGGCCTCGGCCGCGTTCGTCACGGTCGGTACCCAGTCCCCCGTGCCGAACTCGTCCAGGTCGGCGAGCTTGAGGTACTCGGGCTGCCCGTCCGACGAGCGGTAGCGGAACACCTCGAGCTCGCTCGGGCGGCGCAGGTCGTTGCCGAGTTCGAGCAGGGTGCCGGGCCGTCCGGGCTGGATCGGCGACTGGATCGCACCGGTCACGCCGGACAACCAGCTGGCGTTGAGCGGCACGATCGTCGGCAGCCCGATGGCCACGACGAGCCCGATCGCCCCGACCACGGCGGCCGGCAGTGCGCGCTGCACGGGGCGGACGGACAGCCAGAGCAGGGCGAGGAACGCCACCGCCGTGGTGATCACGAGCGGGGTGCCGGCGGGCTGCCCGGTGATGACACCCGGAACGATCAGGATGACGAGGGCCGGGGCGGCGGCGAGCGACGGGATCCGCGCGATGGCGGCGAGGAACAGCGAGACCGCCGCGACCCAGCCGATCGACGCGGTGACCACGAGCCGGATCGCGTCGGTCTGCGGCAGCGGTGCAGGGTTCAGGCGGATCGCGGCGAGCGTCTCCCCGAGGGCCCCGTCCGCGTCGAGCCACCCGAGCGGTTGGATGTCGTTGACCAGGGCGGCGGCGCACGAGCAGGCGATGACCGTGCCGACCAGGACGACGAAGCGGATACCGGGCGTCTGGCGGCGCACCGCGAGCATCACGGCGACGAGCACGGCGACGACGACGACGCCCGATGCCCACCAGGCGATGCCCTGCACGAGCGGCCGGATGGCGAGTGCGGCGAGGAGCACGGGCACCGGCGCGAGGGCCACGACCCAGGCGCTCGGGACGTCACGCAGGTCGTCGTCGCGCTCGAGGATCTCGCGCACGTCGGCACGGCCACGCGCGGGTGCGCTCACCCCGGTCACCGTGCGGCTCCGGACGGCGTCGCGCCGACGACCGGCACCACGAGGGTCCGCCAGCCGCCACGGTCGAGGATGCCCCGCACGGCCGGGTCCGGCGGCACGATCGTCGCCAGGATGCCGCGGCTCGACCCGCTGGTCGCGCTGACGAGCTCGGCGGCTTCGTCCGCGGTGCAGGTGCCGGTCACGACGGCGGTCATGCCGTGCACGTCGCGGCCACGGACCTCGGGCAGGACGTCGGTCACCTGTCGCGCGTCGGAGCGGAGCCGGACGTCGGCGAGCCCGACGAGCACGTCGGTGAGCCCGCCGACGTCGCCCGCGTGCCGGGTCGCGCCTTCGGGACCGTCGAACACGAGCACGACGCGGGAGGTCCGGGCGGCGAGCGCCCGGGCGACACTGGCGGCCACCACGACGGCGTGCTCGAAGGCCTGGTCGCCGCCCAGGTCGGAGAGCTCGGCGAGGTCCTCGCGACCGAGCCGCTGGTAGGACTCGCGCCGGACGTCGAGGGCGATCACGGCCTCGGGCGGCTGGGCCTGGGTGGTCTGGCGGACGTGGAGTTCACCGCGCCGTGCACTCTGGGCCCAGTGCACCCGGCGGATCGGGTCGCCCGGTCGGTACGGGCGGAGTTCGCTGTCGTCGGCGGAACCACCCTGTCCGACCCGGCCCTCGTCGGCCGAGACCGCACCGGCGAGCGCGCCGGCGTCGATCGCCCCGAGGGGTGCCGAGGCCGGGACGACGACGACCTCTTCAGCAGCGACGACGGGACGGTCGATCCGGAGCAGGCCGAACGGGTCCTCCACCCGGATCGTCACCGGCCCGACGAGCGTCCGGCCGCGGTGCATCGCGAGCGCCTCGACGTCGAGCACGGCCGGCGGCAGGTTCGGCCCGACCTCGGCGTAGGTCTCCGCCTCGGCCAGGCTGGCGAAGGCGTCCTCGAGCTGTTCGCGCACGAGCAGCGTCGCCCTCGGGCCGATCCGCAGACTGGTGCTGCCGAGGGTGATGCGTTCCCGGTAGACCTCGCCCACCTGGACGATCGCCCGAGCGGTGCTGCGGCTGCCGCGGAGCGGGGTGGCGACGACGAACGCCATCGCGATGCCGAGCACGACGAGCACGAGCAGTAGCAGGCCGGCCGTGACGGCGACGCTCGTGGTGCCGACCAGGCCGCCGCCGACCAGGCCGATGCCGACGGCGATGACCGTCCAGCCCCGGATCGTCGGGCGCGGGAACGGGGTGCGGCGTGCCAGTGACAGCCCGCGGCGGCCGAACCGTGCCGCCGTGGACCGCGCGGCACCGACGCGTCGCAGCAGCGACGGCGGTGCCGATGGACTGGCCATCAGGAGCGGACGGGGGTGGCCGTGAACGGGATGGCGGTGTCGGAGACGATGCGGACGACGATCTCGCGCACGGTGTCCTCGCCGGTGCCGCCGAGCCCACGGGCGACCGGCACGAGCCGGTGGGCGAGCACGATCGGGGCGAGCGTCGCGACGTCGTCGGGGGTGACGAACGGGCGGCCGAGCAGTGCGGCGTGCGCACGGGCCGCCTGCGCCAGGTGCAGCGTCGCTCGGGGACTCGCACCGAGCACGAGGTCGGGGTGGGTGCGCGTCGACCGGACGATCGCGATGATGTACGCCTCGACGTCGGGGGCGATGTGCACCCCGGCGACGGTCTGGATGATCGCCCGAAGCGTGCCGACGTCGACGATCGGCCGCAGGCGCGACAGCGGGTCGCTGCCGCCACGGTTCGCGAGCATCTGCCGTTCGGCGTCCACGCTCGGGTAGCCCATCGCGATGCGCGCCATGAAGCGGTCCCGCTGCGCCTCGGGCAGCGGGTACGTACCCTCCATGTCGATCGGGTTCTGCGTCGCGACGATCATGAACGGCCGGTCGAGCGGGCGCGTGACACCGTCGACGGTGACCTGCGACTCCGCCATCGCCTCGAGCAGGGCCGACTGGGTCTTCGGGCTGGTGCGGTTGATCTCGTCGCCGATGACCACGTTCGCGAACACCGGGCCGGGCGAGAACCGGAAGGTGCCGGACGACTGGTCGAAGATGTTCACGCCCGTGACGTCGGACGGCAGCATGTCCGAGGTGAACTGGATGCGGTTCACCGACCCGCCGACCGAGGCACCGAGCGCCTTCGCGAGCACGGTCTTGCCGACGCCGGGGACGTCCTCGACGAGCAGGTGTCCCTCGGCGAGCATCACCGTCAGGGCCGTGCGGATGGCTTCCGCCTTGCCGTCGATCACCGTGGCGACGGAGGCCACGATGTCGTCGCCCACCGCCCGCACGTGTTCGAGCGGGAAGGCGGGGTCGGTCGGGTCCGGCACGCAGGGCTCCATCGTCGGGGACAGGTGTCGTGCATGCTACATCGGGCCGGTGACAGCACCCGGTACGGGTGCACGGACTGGTCGTTCCGCGCACCGGTGGCCGATCCGCGCGTGGTGGGGCCGGGAGGCACGACCCACCACACGCCGATCCGTCACCCCGTGCGCGGAACGGCCCACGGGCCTCCAGGCAGGGACCGGGTCAGCTGACGGACGGTCAGGACCGGGGCGCCAGCGCCGCGTCCGCGGCGCGCAGCACGCGCGCGGCGACCGCGACCCCTTCTTCGCGCCCGAGCTCGGTGTCCTCGTGCTCGATGTTCACCCACATGTCCGGGTCGATCGCACGCAGGGCCTCGAGGAACGTCGTCCAGTACGCCTCGTCGTGCCCCTTGCCGAGCGCGACGAAGTCCCATGCCGACGGCTTCGGCCACTCGTTCGCCCACTCGTCGCCGCCGAGGTTCGTGCGCGACTCGTCCGGCGACAGCCGTCGGAACGAGTTGTCGAGCACCCCGTTGATCGCGGCGTGCGGGTTGATCCTGACGTCCTTGGCGGCGGCGTGAAACACGAGCGGACCGAGGTCGCGGGCGACCGCCACCGGGTCCATCTGCTGCCAGAACAGGTGCGAGGCGTCCAGCTCGACCCCCACATTGGTCAGCCCGCCGCGCTCGACGAGCTCCCGGATCGACGCCGGGTTGAACACGAGGTTCTGCGGGTGCAGCTCGAGCGCGACCTTGACGCCGTGCTCCCGGGCCAGGTCGTCGATCTCCTGCCAGAACGGCACCGCGACGCTCCACTGGTGCTCGAGGACGTCGAGCGCGGCCGAGTTCCAGGCGTTCACGATCCAGTTCGGCCGCGTCCCGCCCGGCTCCCCCGCCGGCAGTCCGGACATCGTGACGACGCGGTCCTGCCCGAGGCGGGCCGCGAGGCGGATGCTGCGCCGGACGTCCTCGGCGTGCGCGGGGCCGATCGCCGGGTCGGGGTGCAGCGGGTTGCCGTTGCAGTTGAGCCCGGCGATCTCGACGCCGGTCCCCGCGAACTGCGCGAGGAACGCGTCACGCGCCCCGTCGTCCTGCAGGATCGCGTCGATGTCGGGCACGTGCACCGGGGGCAGGAACCCGCCGGTGTTCAGCTCGATGCCGGTGAGGCCGTTGGCCGCGATGACCCGGAGTGCGTCGGCGAGGGGCCGGTCGTGCAGGATCGCGTTGTAGAGACCGAGCTTCATGCGCGGACCCCCTCGGCGGTCACGGCGTTGGCGGTCACTGCGTCGGCCTCCGCCACGTCGACGGATGCACCCCCGGCCGCTGCGGACCGTGCCACGGCGTCGAGGACCTCCATGTTGTGCACGCCGTCGTCGAACGTGGCGTTCGCGGGCAGGGCGTCGGGCACGGCGCCGGTCAGCCCGGCGATCTCGTCGAGGAACGCCCGCGCCTGGTACTCGAACATCTGGTTCTGCCCCCAGCCGACGCCCGGGGCGTCCATCGCCATGCCGCCCGCGACGTAGGGGTGGTCCGGGCCGAGCACGACCTGTCGGTACCCACCCGTGCGCGAGCCGTCGGACTGCAGCGCGAGGCCGATCTCGGAGGCGCGCTCCTGGTCCCAGCGGGCGGCGCCGCGCTCGCAGAACACCTCGATCACGAGGCCGTTCGGGTGCCCGGCCGCGACGCGCGAGGCCTCGAGCGACCCGACGACCGTGCCGTCACCGAACCGTGCGCTGAACGTGGCGTAGTCGTCGTTGCCGACGGCCGCGGTCTCACCGGTGAGCGGGACGGCCTGCCCCCGCAGGGCGTGTCCGGCGGCGACGGGGCGCTCGGTGATCGACGTGGTGAACGTCCCACCGCTGACGCTCCGGACCGGACCGGCCAGGAACTCGGCGACGTAGGACAGGTGCGAGCCGACGTCGGCGAGCGCGCCGGACCCCGGCTCCCCCGCGAAGCGCCACGAGAACGGGACGTCGGGCGAGGCGCCGTAGTCGGTCCAGTACCGGCCGGAGACGTGCAGGACCCGGCCGAGCGTGCCGTCCTCGACGAGCTCCCTGATGGCCGCGAGGCCGGGAGCCCGGCGGTAGGTGAACCCGATGCGGCCGAGCACCCCGCGCTGCGCGGCCTCGGCAGCGGCGGACGCCATCGCGCGTGCGTCGTCGAGCGAGTCGGACAGCGGCTTCTCGCACAGCACGTGCTTGCCGGCGGCGAGCAGCCCCTCGACGATCTCGCGGTGCAGGGTGTTCGCGACGACGACGCTCACCACGTCGATGTCGTCCGCCGCCGCGATGGCCCGCCAGTCGGTGTCGTGCCGCTCGTAGCCGAAGCGCCGTGCGGCCTCGGCGGCGAGGGGCTCGTAGACGTCCCCGACCGAGACGAGCCGGACCGGCGGCAGCGTCGCGGTGAAGAGGGAGGGTGCGTTCCGCCACGCAGCCATGTGGGCCTTGCCCGCCATGCCCGCGCCGATGACGGCGACGCCGATGCTGTCGCTCATGTTCTCTCCTTCGAGAAGGTCGCTGGATCCCGATTCTGGAACGTTCCAGAACGTGTCGGTAGACTGTAGCCGCACCAGCCCATGTCCTGTCAAGCACCGTGCCGGAAAGGCTCAGCGTGACCCCTCGCCCGCCGACGATCATCGACGTCGCCGCACGCGCGGGCGTCTCGAAGTCCCTGGTGTCGATGGTGCTGCGCGACGACCCCGGGGTCTCCCCGGCCCGCCGCTCCGCGGTGTTCGCCGCCGTCGCGGAGCTCGGTTACCGCCCGAACCGCGCCGCCGCCATCCTCGCCGGCACCCGGACCCGCACCATCGGGGTCATCGTCGACGACTTCCGGAACCCCTGGTACGTGCCGATGCTCGACGGCATCCGCGAGGCCCTCGCCCCGCACGGACTCCGCCTCACCCTGGCCGACACCCGGGCCAACGCCCACCTCGGCTCCTCGCCCTTCGACGACCTGGTCTCCCTGCGGGTCGACGGCGTGGTGCTCGCCGCCGAGGGCTTCCCCGACGTCGTCATCCCCGCCGACACCCCGGTCGTGATCGCCGGCGCGCGCGAGGACGTACCGGGCGGACTCGACGTGGTCGCCTCCGACGAAGCCGCCGGCGGGCGGTTGGCAGCGGATCACCTGATCGGCCTGGGTCACCGCCGCATCGCCCACGTCACCGGCTCGGGAGGCCCGGCTGCCGTCCGCCGCCAGGCCACCGTCGCGCAGCTGGCCGCGTCCGGCATCGAGCCGCTGGTGTACGGCTCCGGCCCGACCTCGGAGACGACCGGCTACGAGGGCATGCGGCTCGCACTCCGGGAGCACCCCGACCTGACCGCGGTGTTCGCCGCGAACGACGTCATGGCGATGGGCGCGATCGCCGCCGTGCAGGAAGCCGGACTCCGCGTGCCGCAGGACGTCTCGGTGATCGGCAACGACGAGACCCCGCTGGCCGCATCACCCCTGCTGCGCCTGACGACGGTCGACCCGCACAACGACGAGGTCGGGCGCCTGGCGGCTGCGCGGTTGGTCGAGCGGATCGGCGCGGTTGCGCGGACGCCGGCGGATCCCCTCCGGACACTCGTGCCGCCGACGCTCGTCGTGCGGTCGACGACGGGGCCGCCGCGCGCCTGAGTGGTGACCGCCCCGGGGCCGACGCCGGCGGGGCGGAGGTGCGCCGGGCCTCCAGGCCGGGTGCGAGGTGACCCGAGGTCAGACGCGCGCGCCCTCGAGCCGCTCGACGGACTCGGCCAGGTCGGCGAGTTCGGGGACCTCGTGCGCCTCGGCGAGGGCGCCCTCGAGCGCCGCGGCGTGGATCGGCGTCGCACGCTCGAGCAGGACCTGCCCGGCATGCGTGAGCTCCGTGTAGAGCCCGCGACGGTCGTCGGCGCACAGGACGCGGGTCAGCAGGGCGCGCTCCTCGAGCCGGTTCACCAGCCGGGTGGTCGCACTCGGGCTGAGGGCGGCCGCGCGGGCGAGCTGCTGCATGCGCATGTGGAAGCCGTCCTGGCGGCGCAGGGCATCGAGCACCGTGAACTCCACGACGGACAGGTCGACCTGCCGGAGGTCCCGCTCCAGGCGCGTCTCGATCAGGCCGTGCAGTGCCGCCAGGGTGCGCCAGCCGTGGGCGCGGACGGCGGTGGAGGTGTCGTCGACGGACATCGGGGCTCCTTCGGTCGGTGCAGACGGCAACAGTTGCTTGCGCGGATACCCCGCGTGTGCAACTATCAATGTCCCGCGTCTGCAACAATCAGCGTACGCGGCACAGCTGCACGACGGAAGGACATCCATGCCCGCGGGACTCATCGCCCTCGCACTCGGCGGATTCGGCATCGGCCTGACCGAGTTCGTCATCACCGGCCTGCTGCCCGAGGTGGCGGCCGACTACGGCGTCACCGAGACCACCGCCGGCTGGCTCGTCACCGGGTACGCCCTGGCGGTCATCGTCGGGGCCCTCGGGCTCACCGCCGCGACCACCCGGCTCCCCCGCAAGCCCGTCCTGCTCGGGCTGCTCGTGCTGTTCATCGTCGGCAACACCCTGTCCGCGATCGCCCCGACCTACGGCGTGATGATGACCGGCCGTGTCATCGCCGCCCTGTGCCACGGAGCGTTCTTCGGCATCGGCTCGGTCGTCGCCGCGAACATGGTCGAGCGGTCCAAGCGCGCCTCGGCCGTCGCCCTGATGTTCACCGGGCTCACCGCGTCGAACGTGCTCGGCGTGCCGTTCGGCACCTTCCTCGGCCAAGCCGCCGGCTGGCGTGCGACGTTCTGGGCGATCGCGGCCATCGGTGTCGTCGCCCTGATCGGCGTCCTCGTCCTCGTCCCCGCGGTCCGCTCCACCGAGGTCCCGTCGCTCGCCCGCGAACTCAGCGCCTTCCGGTCCGGGCAGGTCTGGCTGTCGCTCGGCATGACCGTGCTCGGCTACGGCGGGATGTTCGGCGCCTTCACCTACATCGCGTACACGCTGACCTCGGTGTCCGGGTTCCCGTCGTCGGCGGTGCCGTGGCTGCTCATCGTGTTCGGGATCGGGCTGTTCGTCGGCAACTTCGCCGGCGGCAAGCTCGCGGCCCGCTCGATCGACCGCACGTTGCTCGTGGTGCTCGTCGCGCTGACCGTGGTGCTCGCGGCGTTCGCCCTCGTCGCGACCTCGCCGGTGCTCACCGTGATCGCCCTCGTGCTGATGGGGGCGTTCGGGTTCGCGACCGTCCCGGCCCTGCAGACGCGGGTCATGCAGTACGCCGACCACGCGCCGACCCTGGCGAGCGGGGCAAACATCGCCGCGTTCAACCTCGGCAACGCGCTCGGGGCCTGGATCGGCGGTCTGACCATCGCCGCCGGGCTCGGGTACACGTCGCCGATCTGGGCGGGGTCGGGGATCACCCTGGCGGCCGTGGTGCTGACGCTCGTGGCCATGGGCGCGGTGCGTCGGGGGCGCGCGGGAGTGCGGACCACGACGACGGGGAGCATCGCGACGGTCTGACGCGAGCGCTTCGGGCGCCAGGAACGACGAAAGCCCGGTCCGATCGGACCGGGCTTTCGTGCTGCAACTGTCAGGGCTGCAGTTTTCAGTACTGCGGAGACGGAGGGACTTGAACCCTGTCCGACGTTATCTGTATGCGTCTCACTCGTGCTCATGCGTTGCATCTTCCGGGATCGACCCCTCCAGAATGCCGCCACGTCCCTCATGGCTCTCTGGAAAGTGTGTGCGATTGGTGCGGCCCTGAGGGGTCTGCCCTAACCCCGTACTTGTACGCTCCACACCGATGTAAGACCTGAGCCGATCGAGGCGTGGTCGTTCGCGCTTCGCTTGCCCTCCCAGCGGTCCGCGACGGGTTCCACCTGCACCTTCTTGTCGCCGACCTTCACGACTGCAGCTTCGTGGAACGTCGCGGACGATCGCGCGATTCGATACGCCCACCGGCGCCCGCGCCGCAGTTCACCCAGCTCCGCCATGCCAGGCATCGTCCCAACAGATACGGCTCGGACGCTAGCGCTGTGCCGCAATCCAAGCAACCGCGGCTTCGGGGAGGCGGAACTCGTAGCCTTGGCCCTCCCACGCGGTTCCGGGCACGATGCCCCCTGCTGCCACGACGCAATGAAGCACTTCAGTCGGGATCCGCTCCTCAGCGTGCTCGAGGAGACATGTACGGATGCACTCATTGAGCTTCGGCCACCAGTTCTGGACCCCGAGGATGCCGCGATCGCGCCACTCGCCGTCGACGAGCTCGGAGACCACGTTGCCGTACGGACCCGTGCGGAAGGGTCCGTCCGCCTGGTCAGGCCGTTCGTTGTCGTTCTCGATCGCGTAGCTCGTGGCGGAGATCGTGGCAGCTGTGGTCCGCTCTGGCCAGGGTGCTGAGCATAAATCAGTACTCGATCAACATCCTCAATGCGACCAAGAACACGACCATCTCAGCCAAGTATTTCGACACCGACGACACGTTCATGTACTTCTACGACGAGGAAAACGTCGTCGTCTACGCCCGCCAGAAGAGCACAGTGCTGTCGGTCCGGAAGGCCTAGTAGCCAGTCAAGTACCACAGACCCCCTCGAGCTCCCAAAGGAGCCGAGGGGATCTGTGTGTTCAGTACGTCGCCCCGGGTGATGCTCCGCAGCGGGCGCGTTACGCCGGGGTGTTGCCCGAAGACGGGTCGGCCGGAAGCGGCCCACGCTTGCCGTCAGTTATGTACCGCCACTCCCCGGTCGCCTCGTACCGGCGGACCGTCTTGTAGTGCGCGTTCATGCCCTGCGTAACGGCTGCGCGGATCAACACGAATGAGATCGTCAAGCTGACGGCAATGATCAGGATGATGAAGATGAGGCTGCCGAGACCGCTCGCGCCGGAGTTTTCGTACATGGTGGTTCCCCCTTGGAGTCGATCAGACGCTACTGGTTTCGCGGGCGAGGCGCGGCCCCCAGAACTAGGGAAAGCCTTGCCCCTCGCATGGAGGGGCAAGGCTTTGTTGCGTCGGAGCGAGAGCCCTCCTCGACCTCCCAGAGGAACCCGAGGGGGTCCGTGGTCTGACCCGGGTTGATGAGCGGTGGGCTACCGGCGGTGATGACCGCACCCGCGACATGCCGTGAGAGGTGACTTGACAAGGATCCCCGGGCTTCTTGGTATACCTGCGTCGACACAGTATGCCCGCCCGAGATGGCGGGCATGCTGCCTTAGTGGGTCACTCGCCTGTCGACACGATCGCCTCGTCGTCCTCGTCCGGCAGGACGGAGTCCGAAATGAAGTTGAACAGCTCTTCGGCGAGTGCCTCTTCGCTCCCATGAGTTTCGCCCAAGCGGTTTACGACACCCATCAGGACCCAGTGCCAGCCGACGTCGTCCGCCCGGTTGTCCGACTCCGCCTCGATCAAAGCGGCGAGAAGTTGGTACTTGGTCGCCATCAGTGCTTCGTGTCCTTCATGCTCGATTCGTGACCTCGATGCGTGGTATCGCTGTCGCGCCACTTCCCATCGCGCCCCTGGATGCGTACGTCACCGCCACCAGCGTTGTCGGTGATCTCCTTGGCACGAGCGATCGCCTCTGCCTGAGTGCGCGTGTGTGCCGACGCTCGGTCTGCGTCTTCCTTCTTCACGTCCCATCCCCCTCGCTCCGAGTTCGGGGCGACATAGCGGTTGTTGTCGTTGCCTGCAGGCATCTGAACCTCCTCGTTCCTAGCGGACGCTACCGAACGGCTTCGATTCCCGCTACCTTCAGCCGTCGCGAGCGCGGCCGCTCCTTGTCCTTCTCCTTCTCCTTCTCCCTTTCCTTTTCCTTTTCCTTTTCCTTTTCCTTTTCCTTTTCCTTTTCCTTTTCCTTTTCCTTTTCCTTTTCCTTCGACTCTTTCACGACGTCCTCGAACGCATCGCGGTAGGCCACGGCAATCCCCTGCTGCCACGACTGGACTGCCACGACGACGATCATCAACACGACGAATGCGATGAGGGTGGTTCCCACCAGCGCGAACGTGTTGAAAGCCGAATTGAACGCACGGTCGACCATGTCTGAGGCAAGCTGCTTCGTAACCTCTCCTCGCTGCGTTTGCCCAGCGGCAGTAAACTCGTCTGACTTCTTCAGCCAGTACTGCGAAAAACCGATGCTTGAGTTCGACGTCGCGATCACGATGCTGAAGCCGATCGCGATCAGTGAGGTCATGCCGGCGACGGCGGCGGAGACCGTCGGAGCCAGCCATGCGCCCGTTGTCGTCGCACGCGCACGCCACATTGCGAGTGCATCGGTTCGTTCCTCAGGGCTCGCCTGGCCGAACTTCTTGACGCGGGCAGCGAAGTCCCGGCGCGTGAAGTATTTGTGCTTCCCCATTTGAGATGCCCCCCCCCTTTTCCCGGAGACACAGTACCGGAACGCGAGCGACCCTCATTTGGGGGTGATTCGCTGTCGGAGCCACTTCGGGTTGGCTGGGTCAAGGATGGTGACCTAGCACCCGCAGCACACCGCGCCTGCGACAACAACCGCGGTTCGACTCCGGGTACCTAGAGGTGTAGCGAGCGGCGTGTGACGGTGAACCGCTGCGAACGAGGGGTACCAAACGGGGTCTCCCATCGGACCTCGGCGAAGGTGACTCGACGGCGCCATCGGGGAGTGCGCGCCTCAAGATGCTGGTGCGCGATGAGGAGCTCTAGGCTGTCGGGAAGTTGGGCGTCGGGAAGCCTTTCAACCTTCCCTCCCGCCGCTACTTTGACCCAGGCGAACGCCCCATAGGCAACACCTGCGGGGTCCATCTCGAGCATCAGCCGAACGTTGTGGGCCGACCCTGCCCCGATGTTCTCCAAACCGAGGGGCTTGATCTGATCGTGGTTAGGGCCAAGGTGCTCGTTCTCCGGCCAATCGAGGGTGAAGCGCGCCTCGAACTGCAGTCGTCGTTTCGTGATTTCGTTCCAGACGGCATACCCGAGGTTCAGCGCGCTGATCCCAAGGGCTAGCCACGCAACGGGGCCCTGTTCCATACGGAGCAAGTTAGCGGACCTCATCGGTCCGCCCCTACGCGATCCTGACGGTCGAGACGCGGCGGCGTCCGCGGTAGTCGGTCCAGTCGACCCGTACACGCTTGTCGAGAATCCGCTCGCGTCGCCCATTCGGACGTTGGATGTCTCCTGTCCTCGATTCTCCGCCGCTGTCCGGCGGGGACGTCGCCGAAAACGCACAAGCGGCGGACGCTCGTGTTCCCGAAGCTGCTCGTGCCGGCGCTCGCCAAGGCGTGCGATGGCAAAGATCCCGACGACCTGGTATTTCCCGGCCCGGACGGCTCCTACACGCGGCGCACGAGGGCGTCGAAGGGCAGCAAGTCCTGGTTCGTCTCTGCGCTCGCGGAGTGCGGGCTGGACCCGATGACGCCCCACGATCTTCGTCACCCGGCCGCGTCGCTGGCGATCAGCTCGGGCGCGAACGTGAAGGCGGTGCAGCGGATGCTCGGTCACGCGTCCGCGGCGATGACCCTGGACGTGTACGCGGACCTGTTCGACGACGACCTGACAGCCGTCGCGAACGGGCTCGACGACGCAGCGCGTGCAGCAGATGTGTTCGATCTGTGGGGCTCGGCCGCTTCCTGAAACGGCGGAAGCCCCTCCGTCCCGCGTGTTCATGCGGATCGAAAGGGCTTCTCGTGTGGTGCGGAGACGGAGGGATTTGAACCCTCGGTCCCCTCAAAGGGGACTCCACCTTAGCAGGGTGGTGCACTCGGCCGGACTATGCGACGTCTCCAAGCGCTCTCGCGAGCGCTGCGACCACCATACAGGAGGACCGCGCCACTCTCGACCCGACGCACGCCCGCGCGTGGCACGACCCGTCGCACTCGGTCCCCCGAAGTGGGGACACGTGGGGGTTGTCGGGGCGTACCCCACTGCATAGCATCATCGGGACGCGGCAATCACGTTCCGGGGCTCGTCCCCGTCGTCGCGACACAGCACCCGACGTCGTTCCCCGCGCGGGCCCGGCGCGCCCGATCGCGTGGCGCCCGGCGGGGAGCGACTCCCCTGGGGGCGCGGCCCACCACCGCGCCCCCGTTTCTGCGTTCGGGGCGGGTGCACTGCTGACGTCCCGGCGCACGCGCCCACGGCAACGGCTGGGCCCACGAAAGCGACACTGCGCTGCGGAGCTCGGCCGTCACTGGCGCCAGGGCGACAGAGTGCCGCGGATGTTCGGCGGCAGTCTGTCGCTTTCGCGAAAGGGGCGAGGGACCAGGCGCAGCCGACCGCGCCCGCGCCGCGCCTCAGTACCCGAACGCCTTGGAGCAGGTCTGCTGGTCGGCGGACTGCCCCTCGAGTCCGTCGATGGTCTCGGGCGTCGCCGAGGGGGTGCGCGGCGCGGCGGACGACGGCGCTGCCGGGGTCGCGGGGGTCGCGGGCGCCGGCGCAGCCGCTGGCGCCGAGGGTGCCGCGTTCGGCTGCGTCGGACTCGTCTCGGACCCGATGCCCGTGCTGTTGGCCCCGAGGGAGAACGACTGGTCGGCCTTGATCTTCGCGAACAGCCGGTCGGCCAGGTACGTCGTCGGCTCGACCTTGCCCTCGTAGACACCGGTGCCGCCCGTGGTGCCCGGATACTGCACGAAGTTCACCTGCGCCAGCGGCAGGTCCCGCAGCGCCAGGCCCATCTGCACCATCGTCCCGATGTCGTTCAGGCTCTGGGACAGCTGCATGTTCGACGCCGCCGCCCGGGCCAGCTTGTACAGGCGGGCCGGCGAACCGAGGGTGTCGTTCGACTTCACGGTGCGGAGCAGCGACGACAGGAACACCTGCTGGCTCGAGATCCGGCCGAGGTCCGACCCGTCGCCGACCCCGTGCCGGGTGCGCAGGAACGCCAGGGCCTCGTCGCCCTGCAGGGTCGAGGTACCGGCGGGCAGGTTCAACCCGGTGTACGAGTCGGTGATCGGCTGGGCGACGCAGACGGGCACGCCGCCGATCGCGTTCGACATCTCGATGACACCCTTGAAGGACACCGCGGCCGAGTACTGGATGTCGAGTCCGGTCAGCCCGGCGACCGTCTGCGTGACGCAGTTCAGGCCACCCTCGCCGAACGAGGTGTTGATCGGCTGCGCGGCCATCGCCGGGGCCGTGCCCGTTTCGTCGGTCTTCTTGCAGGCTGGGATCGGCGTGACGAGGTCACGCGGGATGCTCACCGCGGTCGCGTTGGTGTGGTCGGCCGAGACGTGCAGCAGGATGTTGACGTCGTTGAGGGTCGCGTCACGCTCCCCGAACGCCGCGCTCTGGTCGGGGTCGTTGTCGGTGCCGACGACGAGCATGTTGAACCCGCCCGTGAAGGCGCTGAGCGGCTTCGCGCCGCCCTGCGCCTGCGGTGCGGGCTGGCCCTGGATCTCCACGCCGTCACCGAGGTCGTCCGTGACCTGCTTCGCCGCGATCGCCGTCACCGAGACCGAGCTCACCAGGGCCACTGCGACGACGGCGGACACCGTCTTGGCAGCGGTCGCCAGGGGACTCGAGCGCCGCAGACGTCCGTGCCGTGCGATCCCGGGTGCTCGGTTCAAGCGGTGGGATCGATCGCGGACGTCGTTCACGGGCACTCCTGTCGTCGGTGGACACGCCGGGGACGGCAACCGGTCAAGGCTGCCACGACGTTGCCTGACGATCCAGTGCGAGGGGCGCCGCCACCGCGCACTGCGCGGCGGCGGGACCTGCGGACCACGGCGGCGGACGCGGACCTGAGCGGATCCGCAGCCGCCGCCGGTTCAGGCCGACACGACCACCCGGAAGCGGTCCGGCAGCGCGATCAGGGCCGACGACAGGTCGAGGAGCGCCGCGGCGCAGTCGTCGAGGGCGTCTCGCTCCGCGGCGTCCGCGGCCCGTTCGACGATCTCGACCCGTCGTCGCCGGTCCACAACGGCGTCGATCCCGTTCGCCAGGGCGACGTCGTCGGTGAAGAACATGTCGAGCACGATGCGCTGCGACAGCAACCAGTCACCGCTGACCGACGACCCGCGCCGCCGCAGGTACCAGGCCCCGAGTTCGACGAAGGCACCGGCTTCGGTCCAGCACTCGCGCAGCCACGCCCTGTCGAACCGGTCGTGGTACCCGACGGAGTTCGACGGCGGATCGACGAGCAGGGCCTGGGCGATCCGCAGTCGCTCGATCATCTGGTCGACCGACCACTGCGCGATCACGACACCGACGTACCGCTGCACACTGGCCAGCTGCAGGGACTCGAGGGTCACGAGGGCTTCGCGCACCGGTGTGCGCGACACCCGCATGTCCGATGCGAGAGTGTCGAGCCGCAGCCGCTGCCCACGGCGGTACTCCCCCCGCAGGACGTGGTCGAGCAGTCGCAGGAACACCGCGTCGCGCAGCAGACTGCGGCGCAGGCCGTGGGGATCGAGGCCGTCGGCCCCGGCTCGGGCGGGAGTGTGCTCCATCACCCCAGGTTCACGCACGGGCGGCACCCCCGAGGCGAGGGCGGTCGCTGCCGTGGATCGTGGTCGCCGGTGTCGTGCTGTGGAGGAGTGCCATGCACGCACAGTGACAGCGCTGCGACGGCGGCGCTAAACACTCTGAATACAGAATGTCAGGCCGCCGCCGCCGGGTTCACCTCCGGTCGGACTTCGCGTCCCCGGTGAGCACCGAGAGTGGTTGGGTGACGTCCTCCAGCCCCTTCCGCGCGGCGTCGACCCCGAAGATCAGGGCCACCACGCCGCCGCCGATCATCACCGCGGACCCGAGCAAGTACCCCCAGAACAGCGGCTCCCGCGACGACCCGTCACCGATGAAGGCGCCGTAGATGGCCGGCGCGACCGCACCGAAGATCTGCGCCAGGGCGAAGAAGTACGAGATGGCCTGCGACCGCAGCTCGAGCGGGAAGATCTCACTGACGGTCAGGTAGGCGCTCGACGCCCCGGCCGAGGCGAAGAAGAACGAGACGCACCAGAACGCGACCTGCACCGTCGCCGAGATCGCGTCGGCCCGGAACAGGAACGCCGACGTGGCGAGCACGAGGCCGGACACCAGGTACGTCAGGAAGATCATCTGGCGACGACCCCAGGTGTCGAAGAAGCGCCCCAGGATGATCGGGCCGAGCAGGTTGCCGATCGCGAACGGGAAGAAGTAGACCGCTGTCTCCGCCGTCTTCAGGCCGAAGAAGTTCGTCAGGACCAGGGCGTAGGTGAAGAAGATCGCGTTGTACAGGAACGCCTGCGTGATCATCATCGTCGCGCCGACGAGCGTGCGGGTCGGGTACTGCTTCAGCAGCACGCGCGCGATGGCGAGGAACCCGACGCGGTCGGTCGGCGTGACGGTCATCGCCTTCGACTGGTCGACCTCCGGCAGGGGCTTGCCGGTCGCCTTCTCCACCGACTCCTCGATGCGGGAGACGGTGGCCTCGGCCTCTTCCTCCCGCCCGTGCGTCATCAGCCAGCGCGGACTCTCCGGGATGTGCCGTCGCAGGAAGATGATCGCGATGCCGAGCACCGGGCCGAGGAAGAACCCGATGCGCCAGCCGATGTTCTCGGCGAAGTAGGACGTGTCGAGCAGGTAGATGTTCGCGAACGCGCCGAGTGCCGCACCGCCCCAGTACGTGCCGTTGATGGCGATGTCGACGTGCCCGCGGTACTTCGCCGGGATGAGCTCGTCGATCGCCGAGTTGATCGCCGCGTACTCACCGCCGATGCCCAACCCCGCGACGAACCGGAAGGCCGCCAGGAACCAGAAGTCCTGCGCGAGGCCCGCGATGCCCGAACCGACCAGGTAGATCGCGAGCGTCAGGATGAACAGCTTGCGGCGCCCCAACCGGTCGGACATGCGCCCGAACACCAGGGCACCGACGACCTGGCCGACCAGGTAGATCGTGCCGAGGGACGTCACCTGCTGCGTGGACAGGTTCAGGTCCGCCTGGAAGCCCGCGTTCGACACGATCTGGATCTCGAGACCGTCGAGGATCCAGGACACGCCGAGTCCGACGACGACGCTCCAGTGGAACCGGGTCCACGGCAAGCGGTCCATCCTGGCGGGCACCAGGCTCTTGATGGTTGCGTTCGCGCTGCTCACGAAATGGGACCGTACGCCGAGATCGCCGATGTGGTTCAGATGCGGAACGAGCAACCGGGGGCGGAGCCGGATCCCCCTACTTCGAATCCGGCTCCGTCGCCGGGATCTCAATGATCGCAAGTGCGATGGAAACCCACAAGCGGACGGACGGGAGGCCCGTGGCGGGCCCCGCCACGGGCCTCCCGTCCGACAAGGCGTAACGTCCAGAACGTGACCCGACCTGACATCCGCACGGTCGGCGAGCTCCGCACCTCTGGTCACGTCCAGAAGACGGTCCGCGCCGAGATCCGCGACAACCTGCTCACCGCCCTGCGCCAGGGCACCGATCCGTGGCCCGGCCTGCACGGCTTCGAGACCACCGTCATCCCCCAGCTCGAACGCGCCCTGATCGCCGGCCACGACGTCGTCCTGCTCGGCGAGCGCGGCCAGGGCAAGACCCGGCTGCTCCGCACCCTGCAGGGCCTGCTCGACGAGTGGACACCGGTCATCACCGGCTCCGAGCTCGGCGAGCACCCGTACGAACCGATCACCACCGCGAGCATCCGGCGTGCCGACGACCTCGGCGACGCCCTGCCGATCAGCTGGCGGCACCGCGACGACCGCTACGTCGAGAAGCTCGCGACACCGGACACGAGTGTCGCCGACCTGATCGGCGACGTCGACCCGATGAAGGTCGCCGAGGGCCGCAGCCTGGGCGACCCGGAGACCATCCACTTCGGGCTCGTCCCCCGCGGGCACCGTGGCATCGTCGCGATCAACGAACTGCCCGACCTGGCCGAACGCATCCAGGTCGCGATGCTCAACGTGATGGAGGAGCGCGACGTCCAGGTCCGCGGCTACGTGCTGCGTCTGCCGCTCGACGTGCTCGTCGTGGCGAGCGCGAACCCCGAGGACTACACGAACCGCGGCCGGATCATCACACCGCTGAAGGACCGCTTCGGCGCCGAGATCCGCACGCACTACCCGATCGAGCTCGACGACGAGATCGCCGTCATCCGGCAGGAGGCCCAGCTGACGGCCGAGGTCCCCGACGCCCTGATCGAGATCCTCGCCCGGTTCACCCGGGCACTGCGTGGTTCGAGCGCCGTCGACCAGCGCAGCGGTGTGAGCGCCCGGTTCGCGATCGCCGGTGCCGAGACGGTGTCCGCCGCCGCGGTGCACCGCGCAGCACGCCAGGGCGAGGACGAGGCGGTCGCGCGGCCGATCGACCTCGAGACCGCGGTGGACGTCCTCGGCGGCAAGATCGAGTTCGAGAACGGCGAAGAGGACCGGGCCGACGAGGTCCTCGAGCACCTGCTCCGCACCGCGACCGCCGAGACCGTGCGCTCCCGGTTCAAAGGCCTCGACTTCGCGGTGCTCGTGGACGCGCTCGACGGCGGAACGATGGTGACCACGGGCGAGCGGGTCAGCGCCCGGGCGTTCCTCGAAGGCCTGCCGTCGATCGGTGAGTCCGACCTGTACGACCAGGTGTGCGACCGGATGGGTGCCACGAACGACGGCGAACGCGCCGGCGCGATCGAGCTCGCCCTCGAGGGCCTGTTCCTGGCCCGGCGCATCAGCAAGGAGTCCGGCGGGGGCGAAGCCGTCTATGGCTAGGCAGAACCGGCGCCTGACGCGCGACACCCGGTACGGCCGGTACACCGACGGACCCGACCCGCTCGCCGCCCCGGTCGACCTGGCCGAGGCGCTCGACGCCATCGGGCAGGACGTGATGGGCGGCACATCGCCCGAGCGCGCGATGCGGGAGTTCCTGCGACGCGGCGGCCGGACGCAGCGCGGCCTCGACGACCTGGCCCGACGGGTGGCCGAGCGCCGCCGTGAGCTGACGAGCAGGAACAACCTCGACGGCACCCTGCAGCAGGTGCGCGAGCTCCTGGACCAGGCGTTGCTCGCCGAGCGCGGGGAACTCGCCCGCAACGTCGACCTCGACGACGGCGACCGGGCCCTGGCCGAACTGCAGCTCGACAGCCTGTCGCCCTCTCCCGCCGCCGCGGTGCAGGAACTCGGCGACTACGACTGGACGAGCCCGACCGCGCGCCAGAAGTACGACGAGATCAAGGACCTGCTCGGCCGCGAGGTGCTCGACCAGCGCTTCGCCGGCATGAAGCAGGCGCTCGAGGGTGCCACCGACCAGGACCGGGCCGCGGTCAGCGCGATGATGCAGGACCTCAACGCGCTGCTCGAGGCGCACGCCCGCGGCGAGGACACCCGGCAGCAGTTCGACGACTTCATGGACCAGCACGGGGAGTACTTCCCGTCGAACCCTGCGAACGTCGACGAGCTGCTCGACGACCTGGCAGCCCGCGCGGCCGCGGCACAGCGCATGCGGAACTCGATGACCCAGGAGCAGCGGGACGAACTCGACGCCCTCGCCCAGCAGGCCTTCGGCTCCCCCGACCTGATGGGGCAGCTGTCCCAGCTCGACGGCACCCTGCGCGCGCTGCGTCCCGGCGAGGACTGGGGCGGATCCGAGCGCATGGAGGGCGAACAGGGCCTCGGGCTGGGCGACGGCACCGGGGTGTTCCAGGACATCGCGGACCTCGACGCCCTCGCCGACCAGCTCGCCCAGTCCGGGCCGGGCTCGGAGCTCGACGACCTGGACCTCGACGCGCTGTCCCGGCAGCTCGGCGACGAGGCGGCGGTCGACGCGAAGACCCTGCAGCGCCTCGAGCAGGCGCTCCGGAACTCCGGGGCGATGCGCCGCGGAGCCGACGGGCAGCTCCGGCTCACCCCGAAGGCGATGCGGCAGCTCGGCAAGAGCCTGCTCAAGGACGTCGCCCAGCGGATGTCCGGTCGCCAGGGCGCGCGGGACCTCCGTCGCTCGGGCGCCGCGGGCGAACCCTCGGGGGCGTCGCGGCAGTGGGCGTTCGGTGACACCGAGCCGTGGGACATCCCCCGCACGATCACGAACGCCGTGGTGCGGACGGCGGCCAGCGGTCGACAGGGTGCCGGCGTGCACCTGAGCATCGAGGACGTCGAGGTGCAGGAGACCGAGGCACGCACCCAGGCCTGCGTCGCGCTGCTCGTCGACACGTCGTTCTCGATGGCGATGGAGGACCGTTGGGTGCCGATGAAGCGCACAGCCCTCGCGCTGCACACCCTGGTGTCGACCCGGTTCCGCGGCGACGACCTGCAGCTCATCGCCTTCGGTCGCGAGGCCGAGGTGATGGACGTCGAACAGCTCGTCGGTCTCGACGCGATGTGGGACAAGGGCACGAACCTGCACCACGCCCTGCTGCTCGCCAACCGGCACTTCCGCAAGCACCCGACGGCCCAACCGGTGCTCCTCATCGTCACCGACGGCGAGCCGACGTCGCACCTCGAGCCGAACGGGCAGGTCTGGTTCGACTACCCGCCCGACCCGGTGACGATCGCGCTGACCGTGCGGGAGCTCGAGAACGCCGGACGCCTCGGCGCCCAGACGACGTTCTTCCGGCTCGGTGAGGACCCGGGGCTCGCCCGGTTCATCGACGCGATGGCGAAGCGGGTGGACGGCAGCGTCGTGGCACCGGAGAACGACGACCTCGGGGTCGCCGTGGTCGGCTCGTACCTCGGCTCGCGTCGCGGGGCCGGTGGCGCGCTCTTCCGCGACGACTGGGGGCTCTGAAGCCCACACGAAACGGACTGGGGGCCCGTGGCGAGACCGCCACGGGCCTCCAGTCCGTTGTCGGGTGCGTCTAGAACAGTGGCCAGGGCACGGCGGGGCCGTGACCGGGCGGCGGCGGGAAGATCCCGACGGCACGCAGGGCCGCGCAGCGCGCCCGGAGCGTGTCGATCTCCTCGTCCGTCAGGTGCTCGGCGAGCTCGTCGCCGAGACCACCGCGCAGGGCTTCGGACACGCGGTCGAGGCCCTCGAGCTCGTCCGGACCGAGGGGCTCCCCGATCCAGCCCCACAGGACCGTCCGGAGCTTGTGCTCGACGTGGAAGGTGAGCCCGTGGTCGACGCCGAAGCGGTGGCCGTCGGGCATCGCCAGCACGTGCCCGCCCTTGCGGTCGGCGTTGTTCACGACGACGTCGAAGACGGCCATCCGGCGCAGGGCCTCGGAGTCCTCGTGCACGAGCGTGACGGGCTGGTCGTGCTCGTCGATGGCCTCGAGCACGGGCAGCCAGGGCGAATCCGCTGCCTCGGCGAGCTCCGGCGTCACCAGGTCGACGGCGTCCTGCTCGGGGTCGACGTCCTGCCAGCGCTGCACCATGCCGGGCCCGAACGGACCGTCACCCATCCACGTGGGCGGCACGACCCCCCAGCCGAACGCCTCGGAGACCAGGTGCGCGGCGATCTCGCGGCCGGCGAGCGTGCCGTCCGGGAAGTCCCACAGCGGGCGCTCGCCCTCGATGGGCTTGTAGACGACGGTCGCACCGTCGAGTTCGGCGAGGAAGGTGGCGTTGGACGCCTCGCGGATGCGCGCCCGGACGGAGAGCGAGCCGTCGCTCATGCGTCGCCGGGCGGACGACCGGCGGCGACGACCTCGCGCGTGCGCTCGACGAAGGCCCGGGCGGTGCCGACCGGGATCTTCACCTGGAACAGCTCGGCGGGCTCGGGGATCTCGACGACGGCCTCGATCTCGATGCCGTCCTCGCTCTCCTCGGACACGATCTCGACCTCGTCGTCGATCGGGTACGCCTCGATGACGACCTGCGCGGTGGCCGGGTCGAAGCCCAGGCTCAGGGCTCCGGCGCGGAACTCGGCCTCGACGGGCTGGTCGAGCGGCTCCGGGTCGCGGAGCTCGGCAGGCACCGACGGCGGCACACTGAAGCGGTTGTCGTCGACGGTCGCGACCTCGTCGAGGAGCTCGTCGATCTTGTCGGCGAGCACGGCGGTCTGCTCCTTCTCGAGCGCGACGCTGGTGACGCGCCGACCGGAGCGGGCCTGGATGTAGAAGGCGCGCTCACCCGGACGGCCGATGGTGCCGACGACGAGGCGGTCCGGCCAGTCGAAGCCGTGGACGATGGTGGGCATACCCGCATTGTAGGAGCGCTCGGCTCCGGCCGTTCAGGGTCGGGCAGGACCCGCGGGCGCGTCGGGTGCCGGGTTGCCCGCGCCGCCGCCGACCGCGGCGTCCCCGCTGGGTGCCGGGGCGGTGCGCAGCCAGGACAGGTCACCGGACTCGGTGTTCGTCGCGACGACCTCGGGGCGGTGCTCGCCGTAGCGCACGACGGACACCGAGGCCGGGCCGACACCGATGCGCTGGAACAGGTCCAGGTGCATGCCGAACGCGTCGGCGAGGACGCTCTTGATGATGTCGCCGTGGCTCACCGCGACCCAGACGGCGCCGGGCCCGTGCTCCGCCTCGACCTCGGCGTCGATGCGACGGACAGCCGCGACGGCCCGGGACTGCATCGTCTGCATGGACTCACCACCGGGGAACACGACGGCGCTCGGGTTCGCCTGCACCGTGCGCCAGAGGGGCTCCTTCGCCAGGTCGGCGAGCTTCCGGCCCTGCCACTCCCCGTAGTCGGCCTCGGTGATGGCCCGCTCGATCAGCGAGGCGGGTGGCCCGGCCGGCCGGTCCGTCTGTCGGTCCAGGATCGCGCGGGCGGTCTGCCGGCAGCGCTCGAGCGGACTCGACACCACGGCGACGACGGGCACCGCGGCGATGCGCTCCGCGGTCCGCTCGGCCTGGGTGCGGCCGACGGCGTCGAGTCGCACGCCGGCGGTGCGTCCGGCCAGGACGCCGGTGGCGTTCGCGGTGGTGCGTCCGTGACGGACGAGGAGGACGGTCGCCATGCGCCCGATCCTAGGCGCGGGACGCGGTCGCCCTTGACGGGCCGCCCGGGGACCGATCAGATGGGGGGCATGGCCGGGCGGCATCGACTCGCACTCTTCGCCACGTCGACGGTGACCGGGTTCGGGATCGCGACGTGGATCACCCGGACGCCCGCGATCCGCGACGAGCTCGGTGCCTCGATCGAGGCGATGGGCCTCGTCCTGCTCGGGCTGTCGATCGGGTCGATGATCGGGATCCTCGGTGCCGGGGCCCTGGTGCGACGGCTCGGAAACCGCCCGCTCATCCTGCTCGGGGGCGCGCTGCCCGTCGTCGGCACGGTGCTCGTCGCGCTGCTCGCCCCGGCGCAGGTCGCCGCCGGGGTGTGGGTCGGGCTGTTCCTGATCGGCTTCGGGGCGGGAGTCGCCGAGATCGGGCTGAACGTCGAGGCCGCCGCGGTCGAACGGCTGATCGGGCGACCGGTCGTGCCGGTGCTGCACGCCTGCTTCAGCCTCGGCAGCGTGGTCGGCGGGGTCGTCGGCATCGCCATGACGGCGGCGGGGACCCCGGTCCGGGTGCACCTGCTCGTCGGCGCCGCGGTGATGGCCGCGCTGGCGGTGTTCGCGGCGCTGAACCTGCGGCCGGTGCCGCGTGACGCACCGACCGATGCGCCTGCCGTTGCCCGTGGCACCCGTCGGGGAGCCCGCCGCTCCGTCCTCACCGTGCAGCTCGCCATGATCGCCGTGATCACCCTGGCGATGGCCTTCGCCGAGGGTGCCGCGAGCGACTGGCTCCCGCTGCTGATGACCACCGACCACGACGCCCCAGAGTCCGTCGGGTCCCTCGTGTTCACCGGGTTCGCCCTCGCCATGCTCATCGGTCGTGCGGCCGGCACCCCGCTCGTCGCCCGGTTCGGTCGCGCCCCGGTCGTCCGGGTCTGTGCCGCGGTCGGTGCGGTGGGGGTCCTGCTCGTCGTGCTGTCACCGAGTCCGGTCGTCACCGCGGCGGCCGCCGGCGTCTGGGGGCTCGGCATCGCCCTCGGGTTCCCGCTGTCGATCTCCGCCGCGGGCGACCACCCCACCGACGGCGACCGCCGGGTGTCGGTGGTGGCCACGGCCGGGTACATCGCGTTCCTGGTGGGGCCGCCGCTGCTCGGCTTCGTCGGGGAGCACCTCGGCCTGCAGACGGCGATGCTCGTGCCCCTGGTCCTGCTGGTCGCGGCGTTCGTGGTCGCCCCGGCGACGCGGGGACGGGACACCGGGCGGACGATCGAGCCGACGGAACCGGCGCGTCGGCCGTCCGGTCGGTAGCGTCTCGGGCATGCCGTTCTTCCGCGACGCTCCGCGCCCGATCACCCCAGCCGCTCCGTCCAGGGTCCAGGCCGCGTGGTCCGACTCCGCCGGGCACCTCGCGACCCGCTGCCTGCAGCTCATCATCGTCGTGGTGGTCGTCGCCGGCATCGTCTGGGCGAGCAACGTCCTGAGCGTCGTCACGATCCCCGTGCTCCTCGCGCTCATCATCGCGTCGGCCATGCACCCCGTGGTGTCGTGGCTCCGCAAGCACCGGGTGCCGTCGGTGCTGGCCACCCTCGCGGTGCTCATCGGCGTCCTCGCGATCCTGGGGCTGATCGGCTGGCTCATCGTCGTCGCGGTCGAGAACCAGTGGGCACAGCTGCAGAAGTCCGCCGTCGACGGGTTCCAGCAGCTGCAGACGTTCGCGAAGAACCTGCCGTTCTCGATCTCCGGCAAGCAGATCGACGACGCTGTCGCGTCGGCGTCCGACTTCGTCACGAGCGCGCAGTTCGGCTCCGGTGCGCTCGCGGGTGCGTCGGCCACCGCGAACTTCCTGACCGGGCTCGTCCTGATGATCGTCGTGCTGTTCTTCTTCCTGAAGGACGGCCCGAGCATCTGGGAGTTCCTGCTCCGCCCCTTCACCGGTGAGCGCTACGCCCGTGCACGCCGCGTCGGCGACCGGGTCGTCTCGACCCTCGGCGGGTACGTCCGCGGTACGGCCACCGTCGCCGCAGTGGACGCGATCGGCATCGGTATCGGCATCGCGATCGTCGGCGTCCCCCTCGCCCTGCCGCTGGCCGTCATCGTCTTCATAACGGCGTTCATCCCGATCGTCGGTGCCACCGCGGCCGGCATCCTCGCCGCCCTCGTCGCGCTCGTGGCCCTCGGCCCGGTGCAGGCGCTCATCGTGATCGGCATCGTGATCGTCGTGAACCAGCTCGAGGGCAACTTCCTGCAGCCGGTCCTGATGGGTCGCACCCTCAAGCTGCACGGCCTCGTCATCCTGATCGGGCTGACCGCCGGCACCGTCCTCGCCGGCATCACCGGCGCGATCATCTCGGTGCCGCTGATCGCCGCGGCCTGGGGCGCGATCCTGGTCTGGGACGGCCCGAACACCCCGGCACGACCGTGGCGGAAGAAGCGCAACGAGGACGTCACCGCGCACGAGCTGCCGCAGGGCTGATCCGCGGCGCCGATCCACGGGGCGCGTTGCGGACATCCGCTTCGCGCAGCGGCCTTCCACCCAGCAGGATGGAGGAGTGCTCGTCTCCATCGTCTACATGAGCCGTGCCGTCGTCCCCTTCGACGACCAGGCCATGGCGGTGCTGCTCGCGGAGTCCCGGCTGCGCAACGAAGCGCTCGGGGTCTCCGGGCTCCTGCTCGCCAAGGGCGGTCGGTTCATGCAGCTGCTCGAGGGGCCGGCGTGGAGCGTGCAGGACCGGTACGACGTCATCGCGAAGGACCGCCGTCACGGCGAGGTCAAGTCGCTGGTGCGCGAGGACATCGAGCGCCGACGGTTCGACGGCTGGTCGATGGCCTACCGCGCGCTCGACGACTCGGACCTCCGCTCCGAGGAGGGCTTCAGTCCCTTCCTGTCCGGCACGATGGACTTCCCGCGCTCGTTCGACCGGACCAGTGCGGCCTGGCTGCTGAAGTGGTTCCGCGACCGCGAGCTGCACGACCTCTGACCCGCCGGCAGCGCCGCACCGCACCGCATGCCGCGCCGTACCCAGCGGTTCAGTCGGTGCCGAACGCGTCCTCGACGACGGCGAGCAGCCGATCGCGGTGCTTCGGGTCCGCCGTCGCCGCGATCACCACGCGCCACATCGTCGCCACCGCCGGCATCAGGTCGGTGCGCCGCGTCCGGACGTCGGACACGAGCTGCACGCCGGTGAAGTACGGCACCACCGTCGAGCCGAGCTGCTCCGCGGTCAGGTCCGTCCGGAGTTCCCCGCTCGCGATCGCCAACCGGAACACGTCGACGATCCCGCCGATCCACTGCTCGTAGAAGCTCAGCGTCGCGGTCTGGAACTCGCCGCGCTCCAGCGACAGCCGGATGCCCGCCCGCACGATCGGGTCGGTCCGGAGCAGGTCGGCGATGCCGTGCGACGCCCCGATCAGGGCGGCGACCGGCGAGCTGTCGGTGTGGCTGACGACGTCGAAGGTGCGGGCGTTCTGCTCGCCGATGACGCCGAGCGCCAGGGCGAGCTTCGTCGGGAAGTGGAAGTGCAGCGTGCCCTGCGAGACGCCCGCCGTGCGGGCGATGCCCGCGATCGTCGCGCCGGCGAAGCCGACGCGGTCGAACTCCTCCGCCGCGGCCACCAGGATCTGCTCACGTCGTTCCACGGGACCAGTCTGTCGGTCTGGAGGGACGGTGCCAGCTGGCACCGCGCCTCCAGTCCGAGGGGTGGTCCGTCTCAGCGCGTGCCGGCGGTCCGAGGGGTGGTGCGGCTCAGGCCGCGTGCCGGCCGAGCGTGATGCGCTCCTCGGGCAGGTCCTGCAGGTCGCGGCCACGGAACCAGCGGAGCAGCCAGTCGGCGGGCGTGCCCGCCACCCCGGTCGGCAGACCGGTGCGGTCGCTGAGGAAGGTGCTGAACCCGGGCTCGTCACGGAGCTCGTCCCCGGTCGGGCTGCCGAACGCCATCGCCCAGCCGTCGAACCGACGCGTGCTGATGGACTCACGCGACAGCGACTTCACGCCGGTGTGCCGCGGGTCGCGCTCGATCGCGGCGAAGCGGTCCTCGACACTCCAGACCGGACCCTCGAGCACCTGCATGAAGCGGCCGCCCTTGGCGAGCAGGAGCCCGGAGACGCCGAGCGCGTGGTTGCGGAGCCGCGCCTCACGCAGCATGGCGACCAGCTGGTCGTCGGTCAGGTCGTCGACGGCGACGGACATGTAGACGAGGGAGGTGAGCGAAGTCATCCCCTGCAGTCTGGATCGTGGTCGGCGGCACGGTCAACGCGTCGTCCGCACACCGCACCGGACGGTGCGGCATGCGGACGACGGGCGGGGTGTCGGGTGTCGGGTTTCGGGTGTCGGGTTTCGATCAGGTGAGGGCGAGCAGGTTGTTGACCTGTTCGTTGACCCCGGTCAGCGTCGAGATCGGCTTGCCGTTCGCGTAGACGTCGTCGAAGGCGGGCTGCAGCAGGGCCTGCACGTCGGCGGGGTTCTTCGTGACCGGGAACAGGAACGTGGTGTCCTCCTCGACCTGCCGGGTGAACGCCGAGACGTCGAGCCCGCGCTTCCGGAACGAGGCCACCGCGGCCTCGGTGCCCGCGGGACGAGCGGGGAACACGATCCCGCTCTCACCGACGATCCGCTGCGCCTCGTCGCTGCCCAGGAACGCCACCCACTTCGCCGCGGCCTCGGGGTCCTTCGCCTGCTTCGTGATCGAGTCGCCGAGCCCGTTGAACATCGACGCCCGGTGACCCGACGGGCCGATCGGGGTCGGGGCGACCGCGACGTCGAGGTCCTCCATGCCGAGGTACGAGCCGATCATCCAGGAGCCGTTGAAGGACAGCGCGCACTTGCCGGCGCCGAGCTGGACCTCGGGGCCGGTCGTGGTCGAGAACACCCCGTACTTCGCCATGTAGCCCTTCTCGGCCAGCCGGTAGTACCAGGCGAGGGTGTCCTGCACGACCCGCTCGTCGTAGCGGAACCGGTCGCCCCACGGGTTCTCGTTCGTGTAGAACCAGTCGACCGATCCGGTGAACGGCGACCACTGGGTCTGTCCGAAGCCGTCGCCGCCCGAGCCGTTCGACGAGATGCCGTAGACGGCGACGTCGTCCTTGTCGAAGCCGTCCTCGTCGCCGCGTCGGCCCTTCGAGTCCACCGTCAGCCGCGCGAGCATCCGCTCGAACGTGCCGCCGTCGTCCGGGTTCCACGCGAGCGACCCGAGTTCCTCGGCGGAGACCCCGGCCTTCGCCATCGCCTTCTTGTCGTAGAACATCGCGACGGTGTCCCAGTCCTTCGGGGAGCCGTAGCGGTGCCCGTCCTGGCCCTTCCACAGTTCGGCGAGCCCGGACTGGTAGTCGTCGTCACGGATGCCCTTCGTGGCGTCGAGTTCGTCGAGCTTGTAGAGCACGTCGAGGTCGGCGTACTGCGGGAACTTCGTCAGGTGGTCGGTGAAGACGTCGGGCGCGGTGCCGGCGATGAAGCCCGCGGTGAGCTTGGTCCAGTAGTCGTTCCACCCGAGCTGGGTGATCTTCACGGTGATGTCCGGGTTCGCGCGGTGGAACGCGTCGGCGACGGCCTGGTACGCGGGCTGCTGGTTGGCGTCCCAGAGCCAGTAGCTCACGGTCCGCGCACCCGACCGGTTCGTCGTGCGGCGACCGGGCGACGAGCAGGCGGCGAGCGCGCCGAGGGCCAGTGCAGAGGCGCCGCCGGCGAAGAGCGTGCGGCGGGTCAGTTGGTTCGTCATGGTGTTCGTCCTGTCCGACAGCCGGGTCACTTGATCCCGGAGAAGCCGATGGAGTTGACGATCCGCTTGGCGAAGACGCCGAACAGCAGGATCATCGGGAGCGCCGCCACCAGGGTCGCGGCCATGAGCCCGGCCCAGTCGGTGCCGGACTGCGGGGTCTGCGACTTGAAGACGCCGAGCGCGACGGTCAGCACCCGCGAGCTGTCGGTGTACGACACCATGAGCGGCCAGAAGTAGTCGTTCCAGCTCGTGATGTACGTCAGCACGGCGAGGGTGGCGATCGGGGCCGCCGCCATCGGGATGACGAGCCGGAAGAACACGCGGACCTTGCCGGCGCCGTCGATGAGCGCCGCCTCTTCGACCTCCTTCGAGATGCCGAGGAAGAACTGCCGCAGGAAGAACACCGCGAACGGGGTCATGAACATCGTCGGCAGGGCGATGCCGAGCAGGTTGTCGACGAGCCCGAGCTGCTTGATGAGCGTGAAGTTCGGCAGCAGCGTGAAGATCGCGGGGACCATCAGGCCGGCCAGGAACACCCCGAACACCTTGTCGCGACCGGGCCAGCGCAGCCGGGCGAAGGCGTAGGCGGCCGCTGCCGAGAAGAACACCTGGCCGACGGTGACGAGCGTCGACACCAGGATCGAGTTGAGCAGGTACCGCCAGAAGTTCAGCGCGGCGCCGGACCCGCCCTGGGCCAACGCCTCTTCGGTGGACTGCAGACCGAAGACCCGCTCGAACCCGCCCAGGCTGAACCCGACGGGCAGCAGCGAGGTGGGGTCGGAGTTGATCGCGGTGTTCGACGACAGCGCGGTGCGCAGGATCCAGTAGAACGGGAACAGGGTGACGACGATGACGAGGATCATCGCGACCCAGGCGAGCACGCGGCCGAGTGACGGGCGACGACGGTGGCCGGCCCCCATCCGCGGCGGGCGGGACGTGGTGACGGAACGGGTGAGTGTCGTGGTCATGGCGCTTCCGTTCAGTCCAGGTCGGACTCACCCGAGCGGGTGAGTCGGTACTGGATGATCGTGATGATGCTGAGGACGATGAGGAGCGCGACCGAGACCGCGGACGCGTAGCCGAACTGGAACCGGCCGAACGCCAGGTTGTAGATGTAGTTCTGCACGACGTTCGTGGCGTTCGCGGGGCCGCCCTGCGTGGTGACGGCGACGGTGTCGAACACCTGGAACGACCCGATCACGGTGATGATCAGCACCAGGGACAGGATCGGGCGGAGCAGCGGCACCGTGATGCGCCAGAACATCTTCCACTCGCTCGCACCGTCGATGCGTCCGGCCTCGTACACGGTCTCGGGCAGCGACTGCAGGCCGGCGAAGATGAGCAGCGCCGTGTAGCCGACGTGCCGCCAGACGTTGATGAGCGCGATCGAGGGGATGCCCCAGACGTCGCTCTGCAGGAACGGGATGCGATCGAGCCCGAGTGCGGCGAGCATCTCGTTGCCGATGCCGAGCTGGGTGTCGAGGATCCAGAGCCAGACGAGGGCGGCGACGACGTTCGACACCAGGTACGGCGCGAGCACGATGCCGCGCACGAAGGTCGACTTGGTCAGGCGGTGCATCATCACGGCGATGAACAGCGCGACGACGGTCTGGATGACGATGTTGATGAGCACGTACTCGACGGTCACCACCATCGAGTGCCAGAAGATCGAGTCCTGCACCAGGCGGGCGTAGTTCTGCAGGCCGGTGAACTCGGGCTCGGTGAGCAGGTTGTACGAGGTGAAGCTCAGGTAGATGCCCCGCACGGTCGGCCAGGCGAGGAACACCGCGAACCCGACGGCTGCCGGGGCGATGAAGACGAGCGCGAGCCACAGGTCGTTCCTGGGGCGGCGCCGTGGTGCGGTGGTGCGGGCACGGGCGAGGTCGGCGGACCGACTCCTCCGTCTCGTGCTGGCGGTCGTCAAGGGTGACGACACAGGGCTCTCGGTTGCCATCGCGACTCCTTCGTCTGCGGTGGACTGACGTGCAGCAGTCCGTGAGCCGGGAATCTACACGTGGGGACCACCGCTGGCAAGAGTGGGTTTCCGGGCCGTGGACAGGGGTTGTCACGTGTAGACAACGTGTGTCAGGATGGCGCTCGATCGCATCGGAGCGACCCGCTCGGCGACGCATCCCACACCCTGGAAAGGTCACTGATGATCTCTGTCGGAATGGTCGGCGCGGGCCAGTTCGCCCCCCAGTTCGCCAAGCTGTTCAAGCTCCACCCCGACGTCGACCGGGTCTACGTCACCGACCTCGTCGGCGAGCGCGCGTCCGAACTCGTCGAGACCCAGCACCTCGACGGCACGTTCCCGGACTTCGACGCCGTCCTCGCCTCGGACGTCGACGCCGTCGCGATCTTCACGCAGCGCTGGACCCACGGTCCGCTCGTGGTCAAGGCCCTGCGCGCCGGCAAGCACGTGTACTCCGCCGTGCCGATGGCGATCTCCGTCGACGAGATCCGCGACATCATCCAGGCGGTCCGCGAGACCGGCCTGACCTACATGATGGGCGAGACGAGCTACTACAACCCCGCGACCGTGTTCGCCCGCAAGCAGGTCACCGCCGGTGCATTCGGCCGGGTGTTCTACGCCGAGGGTGACTACGTGCACGACATGGACCTCGGCTTCTACGCCGCGTACCAGTACAGCGGCGGCGACGAGTGGAAGCGCACCGCCAGCTACCCGCCCATGCTCTACCCGACGCACTCGGTCGGTGGGGTCCTCGGCGCGATCCCCGGGCACGCGGTCAGCGTCAGCTGCATCGGCGTGAAGGACGACCGCGGTGACGGCGTCTTCGACAAGGACGTCAGTCAGTTCGACAACGACTTCTCGAACGCCACCGCCCTGTTCGAGCTCGACAACGGCGGGGTCATGCGCATCAACGAGATGCGTCGCGTCGGCTACCCGTCGCACATCCGCGAGTCACGGTTCCGGTACTTCGGCACCGAGGCCAGCTTCGAGCAGCTCGCGAAGACCAGCGTCTGGCAGGACAAGGAGGACTCGTACGACATCAGCGACAAGATCGACACCCAGGCGACGATGTCCCTCGACGACCCGCGCCTGGCCGACGTCGACCCCTCGCTGCGCGACGCGTTCGTCTCCGGCTACGCCGAGGTGCACGACACCGACCGTCTGCCCGCCGAGTACGACGGTGTGCCGACCGGACACGAGGGCAGCCACCAGTTCCTCGCCGACGACTTCGTCCGTGCCGTGGTCGACCGAACCCTGCCGCCCGTGAACGCCTGGACCGCCGCACGCTTCACCCTGCCGGGCATCATCGCCCACCAGTCCGCGCTGCAGGGCGGCGCCCGCCTCGAGGTGCCGGACTTCGGTGACGCACCGGAGACGACGAGCACTGCGACGACGAGCGCACCGACGACGGCCGGAGCCGCACCGTCGGCTACGATCGCGTCCGAGTAACACGTGTCGTTCGGGTGCCGGTCCGTCGTGGGCCGGCACCCGAACGACGCTCCCGGACCCGACGAAGGTGGCACCCGTGACCGTCCCGACGAACCCCAGGGCGGTCACCCGTGCGGACGTCGCCCGCTACGCCGGGGTCAGCACCTCCGTCGTCAGCTACGTCGTGCACGACGGACCGCGCCCCGTCGCCGCCGCCACCGCCGCCCGGGTGCGCGAGGCCATCCGGGTCCTCGGCTACCGCCCGAACGCGAGCGCCCAGGCCCTGCGCACCGGCTCGTCGAAGATGCTCGGCCTGATCGTGCCCGAACTCGACAACCCGTTCTGGTCCGAGCTCGCCGTCGCCGTCACCCACGCCGCCGCTGCACGCGGCTACGACGTCCTGCTCGCCAACAGCGACGGCGACGCCGCGCAGGAACGCGAACGGCTCCGCAGCCTGTCCGCCCGCCAGGTCGACGGCATCATCGTGACGAGCATCATGACCCACCCGGACCTGTCGACCGTCACCGACCCCGGTCTGCCGATGGTCCTGCTCAACACGTTCTTCGAGGTCCCCGAGTACGCCAGCATCGGCGTCGACGCCCTGCGCGGCGCCCTCGACGGCACGCAGCACCTGGTCGAGCACGGCTACCGCTCGATCGGCCTCGTGATGGGGCACACGGGCTCGATGGAGCTCCGCGAGCAGGGCTGGATGCGCGCTCTGCGCCAGGCCGGCCTGCCCGACGGCCCCATCGTCCGCACCGACTTCACCCGGCGCGGAGGCTACGAAGCCGGCCTCCGCATGTTCGCCGACGAGACCGGCCCCCGAGCCGTCTTCGTCAGCTCCGATATGCAGGCGATCGGCGTGATGCGCGCACTGTGGGAACTCGGTCTGCGCGTCCCCGAGGACGTCGCGATCGTGTCGTTCGACGGCGCGGCCGAGGCGGACTACACGAACCCGCAGCTCACCACGGTCCAGCAGCCGATCGAGACGATGGCGGTCGCCGCGGTCGACCGCGTGCTCGGCCTCGACGCCGACAACCAGTGGCACCGCGACCTGGTCCCCGCCGAGTTGGTCCTCGGCGCGAGCTGCGGGTGCGACGTGCGTCGCTGACGCACCCACCGACAGTCTGGAGGCGCGGGGCGGGGCCGCCACGGGCCTCCTGGCCGTCAGCTGGTCGCGTTCACCGACATGCTGCTCCGCACTCGCTTCCACCATGGCCTGCGTTCCGCCTCCTCGTAGGCGGCCAGCCATACGGCAGCGACCCTCGACTTCAGCTGCCGAACGATGGCGCTCAGGAAACAAACCACGAAGAGAATCACGGTCGCGGTGACGATCGCCACGTAGAACACGATGCTGAACTCAAAGGCGGTTTCGGAATCCGATGCCGCAATCGATGAGATGACCGATGCTGCCGTCGTCGCCAAGACTGCGAACATCGCCGTCCCCGCCCCAAGCAGCTGCAGGAACATGCCCGGACCGAGCTGAGACCGATCTCGCAATTCTCCGAGGACCTTCTGCCGCAGATCCGCGTCGTTCGCTGCCTGCAAGTACGCGATGACGTCGGCCTCGGTTGGTACGCGCCCGTTCGTCCGTTTGGGCATGAACCGCTCCCAGCGTTCCTGCTCGGACTCGGTCTCGATTCGATCTCGTTCTCTCACATCGATGACTATCGGCATCACACACATCCACGTCACGAAGCTGGTGCGTCCTCCATGACGGCGCGGAGGCGCGCGGTCGGGATGCGCTGCTGCGCATCCACCGTCACGGCGGCGGCCTCGACCGCCTCGCCGGTCTCGGCGTCAACGAAGCGCAGGTCCGACGCCCGCTCGGACGGGCGGTGCCGGTCGGCCCAGCCGCCGAGGGCGAGCAGCACGAGCGACAGGTCGCGGCCGGCGTCGGTCAGGACGTACTCCTCGCGGGCACGTGCCCCCTCGGGCTTGTAGGTCGTGCGCTCGAGCACTCCCCCGTCGACGAGTGAGGCCAAGCGTGCGGTCAGGACCTCGCGCGGGATGCCGAGGCTCTGTTGGAACTGGCTGAAGCGGGTCGAGCCGCCGACGGCGTCGCGGACGATCATGAGCGTCCACTTCTCGCCGAGGACGTCGAGGGAGCGTGCGATGGGGCAGCGCTCGTCGCCGCCGAGGATGCCGAGCATGTGTTCATCCTAGCTGGGTTCGATTTCCGGACACAACGTGCTAGGTTCGGATTCCGTACTCAACTTCTCTCGTCTGGAGCACTCATGACCGACCTCACCAACGCCGTCGTCCTCGTCACCGGAGCGAACGGCGGCCTCGGCGCCGAGTTCGTCCGCCAGGCCCTGGAGCGTGGCGCCACCAAGGTCTACGCGACCGCCCGCAACCCGCGCACCTGGGACGACGAGCGCATCGTCCCGCTCGCCCTCGACGTCACGAGCCAGGAGAGCGTCGACGCCGCGGCCCGCACCGCAGCCGACGTGACCATCGTCGTGAACAACGCCGGGATCGCCGGCTCCGACCCGCTCGTCGACGTCTCCGTCGAGGAGGTCGAGCGTATCTTCGCCACCAACGTCTTCGGTGCGCTCCGCGTCGCCAAGGCCTTCGCCCCCTCGATCGCCAACGGCGCGTTGATCGACGTGCACTCCGCCCTGAGCTGGGTCGCCCTCGCCGGCGCGTACTCGGCGTCGAAGGCCGCGTTCTGGTCGATCACGAACTCCCTGCGCCTCGAGCTCGCCCCCCAGGGCACCCAGGTCGTCGGCGCCCACCTCGGTTACACCGACACCGGCATGATCGCCGACCTCGACGTCGAGAAGTCCGACCCCGCCGACATCGTCCGGTCGATCTGGGACGCCGTCGAGGCCGGCGAGCACGAGGTCCTCGCCGACCAGGTCAGCCGCGACGTCCGTGCCGGCCTGAGCGCCCCGCTCACCGCGCTCTACCCGATGCTCGCCAGCGCCTGAAGGCCGTCCCCGTCGGGTCAGCCGCCCGCGCCGCGGTCGGTGATCCGACGGTTCGTCGCGGTGATGGCGGCGCGCTCGTCGTCGGACAGGCCACCGGCGTGGAGGATCCGGCTCAGCACGTCGCTCTTCCGCTCGATGTAGTCGTCGATGTCCTCGGCCTCGGTGGCCGCCCGGCGTTTCACGGCGGCGTACTCGTCGCGGAGCGCCGGGTCGGCACGCAGCACGTCGCGGACGCCCAGGTGGTTCCGCAGCGCGAGCGACCCGGCTGCGACGACGTAGGTGTTCGTCGGGGCGAAGCGCGCCGGAGCCCGGAACGCCTGCCGCCCCGGAACCCCCAGGTCACCACGCGGCGCGAACCCGATCGTCGCCATCGCCGCCACCGCGGCCGGCACGTCATCGGTGTCCACCACGACGTCGACGTCGAGCACGGGCTTCGCCGCCAGGCCCGGCACGGACGTGCTGCCCACGTGCTCGATGCTCCGGAACGGCACGTCGGCGTCGTCGAGTGCGGCGGCGTACGCATCGTGCAGCTGCCGGAACCGCTCGGGCCAGGCAGGTCGGTACTCGACGACCTCGATCACGGGGCCGGCGTCGGCGCGAGGAGCTGGAACATGACGTGGTCGCGCCAGACCCCGTCGATCTTGATGTACTCCGGCGCGAAGCCGTAGCGGGTGAAGCCGGCAGACTCGAGTGCGCGCTGCGAGCCGACGTTCTCGGGCAGCGTCTCGGCCTGCACGCGGTGCAGGCGGAGCACGTCGAACGCGTGGGCCGCAGCGGCGCGGACGGCGCGGGATGCGTGGCCCTGGCGCGTGCGGTCAGAGCGGATCCAGTAGCCCATCGCGCACGACTGCAGCGCACCGCGGGCGACACCGCTCAGCGTGATCCGGCCGAGGAGTTCCCCGTCGGTCGACTCGATGACGAACGGCACCGCGTTGCCGGCCCGCTGCGCGGCGAGGGCCTGCGTGATGACGTCCCGCTGCCCGGACTCCGTGTAGTACGACGGCGCTCGGGCCGGTTCCCACGGACGCAGGAACTCGGCGTTCTCGGTGATGACCGCAGCCAGGACGGCCGCGTCGTCGAGGCGGAGTGGGCGCAACCGTGTGTCCATCGCGGAGGTTCACCAATCGGTCTGTGCAGAGAGATCCCGCCAGTCGGCGTCATCCCCTGTGGGGACTGCATCCGGACGACAGCGAGGTGTGCGTTACATCACGGTAGCGGCAAGGGCTCTGTGGCACGGCGGTCCTCTGAGCCCGCTTACGTGCTCGACGACCTCCGATCGGTCCGCCTCCAGGTGAGTTCTTGAAGGCATCGTGGATCCCCCAGGTGATCGAGGTCTCCTCACTCTTGATTCAGCTCACACTGCCGAAGACCGACCTCGATGCGCCAGATCTCGAGTGCACCACCCAGCCGAGCGCGGCCGCTCCAAACGACATCGCCGCAGCTAGCCAGAAGATTGCCGGGGAGTACCCCGGCACCACGAGCGGCAACAATGCGCCGAGAACCGTCCCCACCTGCGTCACCGCCATGTACGCGCTCGCCCCAGCCCCCGCATCCGACCCTCGAACGTCAGAGAGCAGCAACAGGCCGACACTCTGGAATCCGGCTCCGACGAATGAGTAGAGAGCTTGCACGATGAAGAGTGCCCAGATGCCGGTCGATGAGGCCATCAGGACGAACACGGCGATGGAAACGCTAGCGACGACGACGGAGGCGAGAGCAGATCCCTGCCGTCGCATAAGCATGCCGAGAATCGGCAGCATCGCAAACTCCAGCAGTGACCCGACCATGAAACTCGCCGAGATCAGTGACGGCTCGATACCACCGGAAGCCGCAACCAAAGGAAGGTAGAGCCCTCGAAGAGTGTCCACCGACTTGAGTAGAGCGACAACGACCAGCGCGGCGCAGACCACCAATGCTGGCGGACGCCGAAGCGGTGAGCGCGTCGCCTCCCACAAAGCCCTAGGCGACGGAGCCACCTTGCCTCGAAACACTGAGGACACCGGTCCGGTCAGGCACAGGCTCGCGACGAGTGCCGCTACGAGAAGAGGGTCCAGGTGCAGCGCTACACAGACGCTGTACAGGAGGAGACCGGCGATGTAGCCCGCGATGAGCACTCGCCTGAACCGCAGGACCATCGTCGTCGTGATCTCTCCACCCAGGGCAGTTCCAGCTCGCCCGAAGATCTGGGGCACGACCGCACTCACGCAGAGCATGAGCACTCCGCCGGTGTAGAGGACCTCAGGCTGGTCCGCCGAGCGCGCCACGAGGAGAGTCCCGACCGGCACACAGCAGAGCGTTCCGATCAACGCCAGCCGCGGGTACCCCGCCCGGCGGATCCTCGGGACGAGCACAGTGTTGTAGAACACTGCCACGAACGCATTGGACACGAAGAACACGGCTATGGCGGCCTTCGAGAGGCCTGCACTGTTCAAGGCGAGTGGGAGTCCGACGGCCGTGAGCCCTCCGAACATCGCGTTGAAGAGCAGAACCAGTTCGTAGGGCCGAGATCCCGGGCGACCCGATGGGCTTGGCGCAGGTGCCTGCTCGTGACCTTGTTCCCCCTCTCCGCGCCTCATCGGCTACCTGTCCGATCGACTCGATGAGCGAGTCGTGAGGCCTCCGCGGTCACGAATTCAGACCAATGGGCAAGGAGTGGTCTGAACCGCTGCGTTATGACTGCCCGATCGAATTGACCTTCGTTGAAGAGAGTCGCCATGCCGAGAGACGAGACGAGACCGGGGTCGTGCTCCGAACGGCTGCGGTGGACGCATGGGTCGAGGACCACGTCGTCAGCGCCAATCGGAATCTCCGGGACACCGAAGTAGACAATCCGCTCCGGGCCGGGCTCCGTGCGTCGTAACGGAGCGCACGGCGTCATCCGTCGAAGCTCCGCTTCGAGGAGCTCGCCTTCGACTTGCTCGCTCCGGGCCGAGGGACGGACTGCGCGGTAGAACTCCACCCACACATCGTCGTACTTCCGTTGCATCGCCCGGAGATTGCTATCGTTCTCGGCCGCCTTTTGCGTCGAGCTCAGATCAGCGACTTCAGGAATCTCCAAAGCCCAGGCCGCCCGTTCCCACCTGACCTGACATCCGGAGGCAAGAAGACGGTATCCGAGATCGATGTCCTCGACTCCATAGCTCCTGAAGTTCTCGTCAAATCCGCCGACATCGGAGAAGGCGGTCGCAGCCACCGCTACGTTACGGCCCCAGAACAAGCGCCACGGCATCATGATTTCGGCAGGGTGAACTGCGGCTGCGAGGGCCAGCTCTCGGTAGTCCGCAACGCCGGGGATACCGAAGAAGCGATGCGGCTGGAAGTCGGCGCCAGCGTCGCAGAAGACCCTTGCGACGTAGGAGGCGTACGGCGGCGCGACGTCATACCCGTACGTTGGCCCCATCGCAACGAAGTCAACCGACGATGCTCGCTCTGCTGCTGCAAGGTATGTCTCCACCAACCGCGGTCCGGGCAACGTCCCGCAGTCAAGGAACACGAGGAGCGCGCCGCTCGCTGCGCTCGCCCCCAGGTTCCGTGCCGCCGCCAGTCGAAATCCGTCACGCTCCTGCCGAACGTGCGTCATCGGGAACGAGAACGTCCCCTCGACTTCATCAACAACGGGGTGTTTTGAACCATCGTCAGCCACGACGACCTCGAACGAAGACGACGTCTGCCTGTCGAGTGCCTCGAGTGTCTGGGAGAGTTCCCTCGATCGGTTGAAGGTCGGGATGACGACCGACACCTCGGTGCGCGTCATCCCGCTTCCTCGTCCATGAATCTCTTCGCGAATGCCCTGGTGGCATCGAAGACGTCCATCTGTTCGAGGATCTCGGCGCGCGTGAACCAGCCGCACGCTTCCACCTCTGCAAGGTCGACGGTGGTCGTCAAACCCGCGCCTTCTCTCACGGACAACCGAAAGATGTGATCGATGTGAATATGCGGTTTCCCGATTCGAGAGTCGCCGTGTCCGATGAACTGCGCGGATACCGCGATCGGTGCGGGCAGTTGCACGTCAATAACACCTCCGAGTTGCAGGTCCCACTGGACTGCGGGGTGAATTGCTTCGACCCCGGTCTCCTCAAGAACCTCACGGAGGACTGCGTCGTGTGCAAGTTCGCCGTCCTCGACGTGCCCTCCCGGAGGTAACCACCGCCGCAGCTTGCGGTGGGCGACGAGCAACAGCCGCACCTGGTCCGGCGTGGTCACGTATCCGGAAGCAGTGTCGTGACGCTGGTAGTCGTACATTCCCTCAATCACGCTCACGCTGACGTTCCCATCGTCTCCTCAATCGCGCGCTCGATCCGGCCGAGGTCCGACTCGGTCAACCCCTCATGCGTTGGGAGGGTCACAAACTCGGCCAGAGCTCGTTCCGCATTCGGCGTGTCAGCGGATCTGTACTCCGCGAAGAGCGGCATGCGGTTCAGCGGTACGCCTCCGAATCGGAAGATGTCTGACACGATGCCTCGACTGTGCAGGACACGGCCAACGCCCGTGGCGTCGGAACCACGGGGCCCCTCGACCACCAACGAGTAGTGATTCGGCGTTCCCGACTCGACAGGCCGTGGTCGGTAGTCGTGGCGCAAACGACGAACTGCCTCAGCGAGACGTGCCGCGTTCGCCGTCCTTGCCGCTATCTTGCGGTCGAGCTTCAGCAATTGCTGCCTTCCCAGAGCCGCCGCGATCGCTGATGTTCTGAAGTTCAGCCCGAATGCGTGCCCGTAGGTCCCCGCCAGAGCCGCAAGAGACGGATGGGCAGGGTCGATCTTCCCGAAGTCACGGATCTCCCGGACTCGACGCGCGAGGTCGACGTCGTCTGTAAGGATGAAGCCTCCTACTCCGGTGGACACCATTTTTCGCTCCTGAGTGCTGAAGAAACTGGCATGGCTGGTGCGGCCGGCCAGTCGCCCGTTCCCCTCAACGGTCCCGTGCGCGTGCGAAGCGTCTTCGATCACTGGAATCGCCCAGTCAGAAGCAAGGCTTTGCACCTCTTCGACGTTCGTCGGATATCCCCACATCGGCACCGTGACAATCAGCCGAGTGCGGGCGGAACGCGCGAGCTCGAGGCCCCGCAGGTCTAGGCCGAACGTCGTCGCAGCGATATCCACGAACACCGGGCACGCCCCCGAAGCGATGATCGGAAGCACCGTCATCACCGGAGCAGTCGGTGGAAGAATCACCTCGTCACCCGGGCCGATGCCGTACGCATAGAGCAGGACTTGCAATGCCGCCGTACCGCTCGAGACAGCAAGCGCGAACGCCGATCCGAAGTACTCAGCGAGCTCGGTCTCATAGACTCGAACCAGGGGCGAGGTTCCCGAGAGCGCTCCTGACTGTACGGCCGCCACGACTGCCGACACGTCTCGCTCATCGATGTCGATGTTCCGGTTCTCAAGCAGCTTCAAGGACATTCGCCGCCTCCATCCTGTCCATCAACTCGTACATCGGCAAACAGGCAGCCAAAGTCGGAGCCATTTGAGCATGCGAGGTTTTGTCGTTCAGAAAAGATTCGAACTGCAGAGTGAAGCCATTGCGCCTGTGACCGGTCGACACCGGACTCGGTCGCCAGCTGCTTCGCCACCACTTCGGGCCGACCCCGAGAGGATGAGTGACTCCTTGAGTCGATATCTCGATCTCCAGCAGCGAGTTGATCGTGATCATCGAACCGTTGTCAGAGATTGCTTGGAGACTCCAATCGAAGAACGGAGCGGACGACGAGGCGACCAATTCAAAGGTGAAGGGGTTTCCAGATCGTCGGCTCACGAACTGTTTGTTGAGTGACATGAGTACCCCAACCTGACTGTCGTACGCAGTGAAATGCTCGTCATCACTCGCAGGCTCACCAGCCTCGAAGACGACACCCAACGCATGGATAACTTGTGATAGAAGAAAATCCCGGCGGTGATTGTTCTGCAACCAAAGCGGCTGGTCGGGTTTGTTGTTCAGATGGTTGATACGCATGTACGCCAGGTTGCCAAAGGCCGCGTCCTGCATGGCCTGGAGCGCTATCTGCACTGGCTCGGAGTAGCTGAAGTTGAGCCCCACCCGGGTAGGCGTGCCCGACGTGCGATTCAGCCGCAGGAGTTGTTGAAGGCCACTCGTCGTCAACGTAGGAGGCTTCTCGACGAACGTCGGGATCCCGCGCGGGATAGCCATTTCCAGAACACGCTGGTGCACTGTCGGAGTCGACGCGACGATCAGTGCATCCGGTGTAACTGAGCCGAGGAGCTCTTCAACTGATCCGAATTGAACTGCTTTCAACTTCTCCGCAGCTCGGGAGCGCGCGACCGGGTCGGTGTCACAGACCCAATCGATACGCACGTTCGGTATGGTCGCGAGGCTGGGCACGAGATTCGTCCAGGCCTGCTCACCAACCCCGATCACCGCAATTTTTTCATACTCGCCATTGAGTCCCCCTCGTGGTCAGTGAAGGTACCACAACGTACCCCCATCAGGGCACGCTAGCATGAGCTCCGGTTCGCATCGAATCAGTTCTCGACGAATCGAGGAACGGAGGGATTCCCTTGCGGGTGTTATTCTTCCCTTGGGGTGGCGGGAACGGGCACGTCGGCCGACTTCTGCATATCGCGCGTGAAGCAAACGAAGCCGGCCATTCGTGCGCGATGGCGGTCTCGACTCAGAAGCACGTCGATCTCGTCGCACGGTCCGGTGTGCATCCCGTCGTGTACCCAGAGGGTCTCATCTCGGCCGGTTACTGGGACCGCTGGACCGACCCGGCGTACTTTTCCTTGTCAGTCGAATGGGACGCGAGCACGCTGCGAGCGTTCAACGCAAACCTCGCGGTGCACGACGGTCGCCCATCAGTGGGATCGGCCGCGGCGCGGTTCGGCATACCCGTGACGTCCGTGCTCCAATCGCTGCATCTTCCCGGGCACCGGTACGCCGGGCGAGCGTCCGAGCAGATCTGGACAGACATGGCGGATTCACTCGGCGCAGGGCGACTCGTCGACGGCCGTGAACTCTTGGCAGTAGGCGGCGTTGGTGTTCCGAGTGTGCCGCAGATCGATCAGGTACCGAAGGGCTTCAGGGGGAAGGTCACGTACCTCGGACCGTTGACGGGTCGACAGACGCCTTCTGGTCCAACGTCGCCAGACGGCCATCGAACGCTCTTCTACGGCGTCGTTCCCGAGTCCGACGACGTGGACGCCTTTCTTGGCGCTTTCGCTGATCTGGGCCCGTCACTGTCCGTGGCGTGGGGGCGAACGCCCCCGACGCGGCTGGCGCGGACGTTACGTGCGATCGGTGTCGATTGCTTGGAGCTGGCCTCCGACGATGTACTTGCTTCGTGCGACAGCGTGGTCTTTCACGGCGGCCACGGCACAACTTTGCTGCTCCTTCAGTTCGGCCTCACCGGGGTTGTCCTGCCTGGGGGAAGCCCCGAGCGGTTGGCGAATGCGCACGCCCTCCGGCGCCTCGGGCTTGCTCAAATCATCGAGACCAGCGGTGAGACGTCGTGGGCGGCACACGATGCGGGCACCGTCCGACCCGATTGGCGGGGAGTCCGCGCTCGACTGGACTCGCTGCGCATCGATGAGTCAGCACGGGCAGCTGCTCATCGTTGGAGGAAGACGTTGGCAGGAGCTCCTACCGAGAGTCCATGGACCAAGGTGCAAGCAATCGCAGCGCAGCCGCGAACAGTGGTGGATCGCTAGCACGTTCTTGGGCCGTTCGGACTCCGAACGGCCCACCGCGGAGGGTGTGGGATTCGAACCCACGAGACATCTCTGCCCACCTGTTTTCAAGACAGGCTCCATCGGCCGCTCGGACAACCCTCCAGTGACGCGACCACGTGGCGAGACGTGATCGCGTCCCGGGAAGTCTACCCGGGCCTCCAGGCTGGGGTGCGCGCGAGCGTGGACTAGCGGGGCAGGGAGTCGAGCGCCGCTGCCAGGCCGTCGTCGGTGATGCCGCCGGTGAGCTCGTTGCCGGCGTCGACGACGTCGTCGGGAGCCTGGCCCATGACGACCCCGCGACCGGAGGTCGAGGCCCAGCGGAGCATGTCGATGTCGTTGCGGCCGTCGCCCGCGGCGAAGACGCGCGATCGCGGGATGTCGAGCCACTCGCGCACGCGCTCCATCGCGGTGGCCTTCGTCACGCCCTCGGGAGCGATGTCGAGCCACGACGTCCAGCCGACGGAGTACGAGACCTTGTGCAGACCCATCTGCTCGACGATCTGCAGGAAGTCCTCGGTGTCGTGGCCGGGCGAGATGACGACGACGCGAGTGGCCTCGACGCCGAGCAGCTGCTCGAACGGCACGTGCTCGCCCTCGACGGTCATGGTGTCGTCGGGGAAGTTGCCGGACAACAGGAAGTGACCGGTCTCGTCCTCGACGCCGAACGCCGCGTTCTCGAGCGCGCCGTGGATGGTCTGCAGCACCTCGGACGGGTCGAACCGCTCGACGTGTTCGCGCACGTAGGAGCCGTCGGCGCGGCGGGCCAGGATGAGCGCACCGTTCGCGCACACCAGGTACTTGGGCCGGATGCCGAGGGTCTCGAGCAGGGGCACGGTCATGCCCTCGCTGCGGCCGGTCGAGAGCATGACCTCGTGCCCGGCGGCCTCGGCGTCACGGACGGCGGCGACGACTGCCTCGGTGACGACACCGTCCTCACGCATGGTGGTGCCGTCGATGTCGAGCGCGACCAGCCAGCGCTTGGTGCGGGCGGGCGCGTCGCTGCCCGCGCCCTGCGAGGTGCCGTCCACGAACCGTCCCTGGGTGCTCATCGGGGCTCGATCACCTCGACGCCACCGAGGTAGGGGCGCAGGACCTCGGGCACGACGACGGAACCGTCGGCCTGCTGGTGCGTCTCGAGGATCGCGACGATCCAGCGGGTGGTGGCGAGGGTGCCGTTCAGGGTGGCGACCGGAGCGGTCTTGCCGCTCTCGGTGCGGTACCGGATGTCGAGACGGCGGGCCTGGAACGTCGTGCAGTTCGACGTCGAGGTGAGCTCGCGGAACGTGCCCTGCGTCGGGACCCACGCCTCGATGTCGTACTTCTTCGCCGCGCTCGTGCCGAGGTCGCCGGCGGCGACGTCGATCACGCGGTAGTGGAGCCCGAGGTCCTGGAGCATCTGCTCCTGGTGCGAGACGAGGCGCTCGTGCTCGGCCTCGGCCTGGTCCGGGTGGACGTAGGCGAACATCTCGAGCTTGTTGAACTGGTGCACGCGGAGGATGCCGCGGTTGTCCTTGCCCGCCGAACCGGCCTCGCGGCGGTAGCAGGTCGACCAGCCGGCGTAGCGGTGGGCCTGTCCTTCCTCGAGCGGCAGGATCTCGTCGGCGTGGAACCCGGCGAGGGCGACCTCGCTCGTGCCGGTCAGGTACAGGTCGTCGGCTTCGAGCCGGTAGACCTCGGCCGCGTGCTCACCGAGGAAGCCGGTGCCGGCCATCGTCTCGGGGCGGACGAGCGTCGGGGTGATGAGCGGCTCGAAGCCGGCGGCGATCGCACGGTCGAGGCCGAGCGACATCAGCGCGATCTCGAGCCGGGCGCCCATGCCGCGCAGGAAGTAGAAGCGCGATCCGGAGACCTTCACGCCACGCGGGATGTCGATGATGCCGAGGTGCTCGCCGAGGTCGGCGTGGTCCTTCGGCTCGAAGTCGAACTCGGGCTTGGTGCCGACGGTGCGGAGCGTGACGAAGTCGTCCTCGCCGCCCTCGGGCACCCCGGGGAGCACGACGTTCGGGATGCCGCGGACGACGGTGTTGAAGGTGTCCTCGGCCGCGGTCACGGTGGCCTGCGCCTCCTTCACCTTTGCGGCGAGGGCCTGGGCCTGCTGCACGAGCGCGGCCTTCTCGTCCTTCGGGGCCTTGGCGACGGTCTTGCCGAAGGCGTTCTGCTCGGCGCGGAGCGACTCGAACGAGGTGATCGCACTGCGGCGGGCGGAATCGGCGGCGACGGCTTCGTCGACGACGGCCACGGAGGCACCACGCGCCTGCTGTGAAGCCTTGATGACGTCCGGGTTGTCGCGAAGCAGCTGTGGATCGATCACCGCCCCATCCTAGACGGGGGCAACCGCACGCAGCCTCGATCGGTAGCGTGGACGTATGTCGACCCCTTCGGAGACCGCGCCCGCGGACCAGGACGCCCTCCCCACCGAGCAGCGGACGGCCGCGGTGGTCTACAACCCGGTCAAGGTCCACCTGCCGACCCTCCAGCGCACGGTCGCGGAACACCAGCAGCAGGCCGGCTGGGCCGAGACCCTGTGGTTCGAGACCTCGGAGGAAGACCCGGGCGGCGGCATGGCCCGCGCGGCGATCGAGGCCGGTGCCGACGTCGTCGCTGCGGCCGGCGGTGACGGCACGGTCCGTGCGGTTGCCGAGGTCGTGCACGAGTCTGGTTCGACCCTCGCGCTACTGCCGAGCGGCACCGGCAACCTGCTCGCCCGCAACATGAAGCTCCCCCTCGACGACCTGGCCGCGAGCGTCCGGACGATCTTCCACGGCGACGACCGCAAGATCGACTTCGGCATGCTCAAGATCGAGCGCCCCGGCGGCGAGCGCGAACGCTTCGGCTTCCTGGTGATGGCGGGCCTCGGGCTCGACGCCCGGATGCTCGTGAACACCCGCCCCGAGCTGAAGAAGAAGGTCGGCTGGCTCGCCTACGTCGACTCGCTGTTCCGTTCGGTGCGCGACGCCAACGCGTTCGAGTTCCGCTACCAGCTGGACGGCGACGGCAACCACTCGCTCCGGGCGCACTCGCTCATCGTCGGCAACTGCGGGATGCTCCAGGCCGGCGCGATCCTGCTGCCCGACGCCGAGATCGACGACGGGGTGTTCGACATCGCCGTGATGCGTCCCCGCGGGTTCTTCGGCTGGGTGCGGATCGGTGCCCGGGTGTTCTGGGAGAACGGGATCCTGCGGGCGTTCCGCCGGTCGAACCTGGGCAAGACCGCCGTCGGCAAGAAGATCGTGTCGCGTTCACGCGAGGAGCGCCCCCTGCGCTACCTGCGCGGGCAGGAGTTCACGGCGCGGCTCGAGCGGCCCGACGAGTTCGAGATCGACGGCGACCCGGTGGGCGAGGTCATCGCCTTCCGTTCGCGCATCGACCCGATGGGGCTCTCCGTGCGCGTGCCGGACCCGGCGGACGACCGCCACGGCTCGCGCCAGGTGCCCTGAGCCGACCCGATCGCTCGCTCCGTCGCTCCGTCGCTCCGTCGCTCCGTCGCTCCGTCGCTCCGTGCGAGGTTCCGTCGTCCGTGCGAGGGCCGCGGGCTCCCACCGACTACGGAACCTCGCACCACACGGCGTCACGGCACCGCGGAGCACCGCGGAGCGCCGCGCCGAGCTAGCGCGCCCCGGGCTCGCCCGACACGATCGCGCGCAGCCAGTCCCGCGCCTCGACGAACGCGGCGTCCGAGTAGCGCGCGGGCACCTCGGGGCGGGCACCGTCGGCACGCGGGTACGACCCGAGGAACGTCACGCGCGGGCTGAACCGACGCAGGCCGAGCAGCGCGTCCGCGACCCGCTCGTCGCGCACGTGCCCGTCGAGGTCGATGACGAACCGGTAGCGGCCGAGCTCGTCACCGATCGGGCGTGACGACAGCAGCCCCATGTTGATGCCCCGCGTCGCGAACTGCTCGAGCATGTCGACCAGGGCGCCGGGGTGGTCGGCGGGCAACTCGACGATGACGCTGGTCTTGTCGGCGCCGGTCGGCTCGGGCAGGGCGAGGGTCTTCGACACGAGCACGAACCGGGTGACCGCCGAGGCGTTGTCCCCGATGGACGATGCGAGCACGACGACGTCGTGGTGGTCCGTGATGCCGGGCGGCGCGACGGCGGCGTCGGCCGTGGGGTTCGCCTCGAGCAGGGCGAGCGCCGCGGCGACGTTCGACGACGCCGGGATGTGCCCGTGGCCGGGCAGGTTCGCCTCGAGCCAGTTGTGGGTCTGCGCGTAGGCGACCGGGTGTGCGTTCACGGTGCGGACGTCGGCCAGCGTCGTGCCGGGCCGGGCGACGAGCACGAAGTCGACGGGGACCAGGTACTCCCCCACGATCCGCACGCCGGGGATCCGGGCCAGGGCGTCCTGCGTGGCGCTGACTCCGCCGTCGACGCTGTTCTCGATCGCGATGACGGCCCCGATCGACCGGCCGGACATGACGTCGTCCAGGGCCTCACCGACGTTGTTGACGCTCCGCCAGGGCTTGCCGGCGGCGGCCTCGACGAGCTTCAGGGCCGCCTCGGTGAACGTGCCGGCGGGTCCGAGGTAGGAGTACGTGTCGGACGGCGCGGCGGGGTCGGTCATGCGGCGAGCCTATTGCAGGGACGCGGCGGCCAGGCGGCCTCAGTCCGTCGCCGCACCCGTCAGTCGCTGCTCGCAGATCGCGGTGTCGTCGTCCTCGCGCGGGTAGGTCAGCGCTGCGAAACGCCCCTCGGGGTCGAGCCGCGTCAGGAGCGACGCCGCGATGCCGTCGAGCTGCGCGACCTGCTCGTCGGAGAGCGCGTCGATGACCACCCGGCGGGCGGTGCGGACGTGGTCCGGAGCTGCCTCGACGATGGTGGCGTACCCGGCGTCGGTCAGGCGGACGTCGGTGGCGCGGCGGTCGGAGGTCGACGGGCACCGGGTCACGAGCCCGCGCTTCTCGAGGCGGGACACCACGTGCGACAGCCGCGGCAACGAGGCGTTCGTGGCCGAGGCGAGCGCCGACATCCGCAGGGTCCGGGTGTCGGTCTCGGAGAGCATCGCGATGACCATGTAGTCGAAGTGCGTCAGGTCGGCGTCGCGCTGCAGCTGCTGGTCGAGCGCCGCCGGCAGGAGTTCCATGACCGCGACGAGCTTCATCCACGCGCGCAGCTGCTCGCGGGTGAGCCACGGGGTCTCGTCGGTCATGACCTGATCATACCGAAAGGTTGTCCCTTTAACCAGTGGTGCGCACGGCGGACGAACCAGACGAACCGGACGAACCAGACGAACCGGACGAGCCAGACGAACCGGCAGCGCGACGCGACCGCACCACTCCGACCACGAGCACCACCACCACGACGACGAGCAGCGCCCCCTCGACGAGCAGCAGCCGCGTGCCGTAGTCGAACGGCAGCACGGTGGGGTTCTTCTGCCCGTGGTCCTTCGCAGCGATCTCCGGCAGGACCACCAGGGCGAGCACGCTGCCGAGCACGATCGCCGCCTGCACGACGACGAGCACCCAGGCCCGCAGCGAGCGTCCGGCCCGACGCAGCAGCAGCCCGGCACCGACCACGAACGGGGACAGGACCGCGTCGTGCAGCACCACCGCCGCGAGCAGCCACACCCCGAGCCCGCCGATGCGGTTCGGCTTGACTGACGTCACGAGCACGTACGCCCCGAACGCGATGACCAGCACGCCGATCACCACGAGCACGATCCGCGCGGCCTTCACCGGAGCACCTCGATCTTCTCGATCCACTTGGTCTGCAGCACGCCGGGCCGCCCGGGAGCGATGATCCGCGCCGGGAACCCGTGGTCCAGGTCGAGCGTCGCACCGTTCAGCTCGAGGGCGATGAGCGTCGTCGGGTCCTCGGCGTACTCCGGCCCCATGTCCATGATCCGGTAGCCGCCGTGCCGTTCCAGGCTCGTCACCCGCACGTGCGACCCCTGCGGCGCCTGCACGGCGTCGAGCAGGTCGCGCATCCGCACGCCCTTCCAGGTCGCCATCTGGCTCCACCCCTCGACGCACGAGATCGGCAGGTCGACCTGCGCGGTGCCGAGTGCGACGAGTTCCGCCCGGACGAACGTCCGGCTCACGTCGTGGCCGACGACGGTGAGCGTCCAGTCGGCGGCGGTCGCGCTGGCGAGCACACCGGCCGCACGCGCGGTCCGGTTCACCGGCAGTCCGTTCGCGCCGATGCCGCGGCCACGGGCGCCGAACACGTTGAACGGTTCCGCGAGCTTCGAGGACTGCCCCGCCGTGAGCGCGACGACACCGACGGTCGCCGCCGTCACGCCGGCGAAGAACCCGCGTCGGGCGATGCGCTGGCGTCGTCCGGTGGCTGCGTCCGGCGTCGGCCTGGAGGCCCGGCTCGGCTCCCCCACGTCGGCCGTCGGCTCGCCGGGACTCGGCTCCTCGGACACCTCGCGGGTCTCCGGCGCCGCGTCCGGTCCGGTGGGCCGGGACTCGGCGCCGCCGCCGGGAGCGGCGTCGACGCCGTCGATCCAGCGGAACACGCGGCCCAGCAGGCCGGGGGCGGTGGACCCGGTGGTCTCGGCGCCCGCAGCGTGCGGGGCGGACGCGGGACGAGCCTCCAGGCCGGGTGGGAGCAGCTCACTGCCGGACGCGGGGTCCGCGATGAACCGGCCGTGCGCGTCGTAGGAGTCGCGCTTCCGCCAGTAGCGGGCGATGACCGGCAGCTTGGCGGCGATGTGGATGGCCAGCGACCCGATGATCACGTAGGCCATCGCGTTGTGCACCTGGCGGAACGGGAACGGCCACGGGTACCACTGGTACGTGTTGAGCAGGCCGGTGACGACCTGGATGATCGACGCGGACACGAGCACCGCGATCGACAGCCGCTCGAGCAGGTGCAGCACGCCGCGCACCGGCGGCACCTGCACCAGGGCGGGCATGACGGTGTTGAGCTTGGCGAGCAGCAGCGGGATGATCGCGATCCCGGTCGTGATGTGCAGGCCCTGCGTGAACTGGTACAGCTGCGTCGGACGGGTCGGGAACCGCATCCAGCCGAGCGGTTCCTGCAGCAGGTGGCTGTAGATCCCGGTGCCGAAGCAGATCAGGAACGCGATGCCGAGCAGACGCCCGAGCACCACCGCCGAGCGGGCGTTGCGGTTGGGGGACGCCAGAGCTGCTCGTCCGTCGTGCAGCAGGCGCTGGAGGCCGGATAGCCTCGACGGACCATGAGCGACCGACTGCGTGCCTTCCGACCGTCCCTGGCCGACGGCACCGCCGTCCGGATCGGCACGGTGCTGGCCGTCGTGGGAGTACTCGCCCTGTCGGGCGTCATCGCCGTCGGCGTCACGCATCTGGGGTTCCTCCGATCGGGCCATCGTTCTGCATTCGTTGCGTGGACGCTGATCGCTTGGACCGTCTTCGTGATCGCCGTGCTCGCGGTGCGTTTCGTGCCCGTCCGGTGGATGACCACCATGGTCATCGGCGGAGCGGTGGTGATCGGCATCGCCGCGCTGGTCGGACCGCCGAACACGAGCACCGACTCCGCCCGGTACGCGTGGGACGGCATCGTCCAGCATGCCGGAGTCTCACCGTACGCGCACACCCCCCAGTCCGCGGCACTGTCCGGTCTCCGACCCGACTGGTTGTTCCCCGACAAGGTGGACGGCACGTGCGATCCGCTGAAGCCCCGGTTCCGTGGGCTCGGCGACGGCGCCGACGGGCACTGCACCGCGATCAACCGGCCGGACGTCACGACGATCTACCCGCCGATGGCGCAGCTGTGGTTCGCCGCGGTGCGGTTCTTCGTGCCGGCGACCGCGCAGTACCTGCCGTTCCAGGTCGCCGGGCTGCTCGTGTCGCTCGGTGTGACCGTCGGGCTCGTCCTGGTGCTCCGCCGCATCGGCCGTCCGACCTGGTGGGCGGCGCTCTGGGCCTGGTCGCCGCTCGTCGCGTCCGAGGCGGTCACCAACTCGCACGTCGACGTCGTCGGCGCCGCCCTCGCCACGGCCGGTGTCGTGCTCGTCGCCTTCGGCCGGCCGATCTGGGGCGGCATCGCGCTCGGGGCCGCGACCGCGACGAAGCTCATCCCGGCGATCGTGTACCCGCCGTTGCTCGGCCGCGGTCGGGCCTGGTGGGCGATCCCGATCGGCATCGCGGTGTTCGGGCTGCTCTACGTGCCCTACGTGCTGACGACCGGGCTCGACGTGCTCGGGTACCTGCCCGGCTACCTGAACGAGGAGGGCTACGAGGACGGCTCCCGGTTCGCGCTGGTGTCGCTCGTGGTCAAGGGCGACGCTGCGACCCTGGTGGTGGGGCTCCTGGTGCTGCTGGCGGCGTTCGTGGCGTGGCGGTTGTCCGACCCGGCGCGGCCGTGGTCGGGTGAGGTCCTGATGATCGGCGTGACGTTCCTCGCCGTCACGCCGCGCTACCCCTGGTACGCGCTGCTGCTCATCCCGTTCGTGGTGCTGTCCGGGCGGTGGGAGTGGTTGTCGATCGGCCTCGCCATCGCGCTGCGCGGGGTGTGGCCGTCGGCGGACGCCTACCGGTGGTGGTTGCTCGCGGCTGTGGTGGTCATCGTGGTCGTCACGCTCCTGCGCACGGAGCGGGCCGAGTGGCGGCGGTGGTGGGAGCGGCTGTCGTTCCGGCGTGTGGAACACGTACGCTGACGACCATGGCACCCGCGATCCTGCTCGGCACGACCGGCTCCGTGGACCCGGCTCCCGCCGGGCTCGTCGACCGCTTCGGGCGTCGCGCCGTCGACCTCCGGGTGTCGCTGACCGAGCGCTGCAACCTGCGCTGCACCTACTGCATGCCCGCGGCCGGACTGCCGTTCGCCCCCGACGAGGCCCTGATGACGGCGAGCGAGATCGAGCGCCTGGTCCGGATCGGCTCGTCGCGGTTCGGCGTCCGCAAGGTCCGGTTCACCGGCGGGGAGCCGATGCTCCGGCACGACCTGGTCGACGTGATCGCCCGGTGCGCCGCGCTGCCCGACGCACCGGAGCTGTCGCTCACCACGAACGCGATCGGCCTCGCCCACCGCGCCCAGGGCCTGTACGACGCCGGGCTGCGGCGCGTGAACGTGTCGCTCGACACCGTCGACCCCGACGTCTTCACCACCGTGACCCGCCGCCCGTTCCTCGACAAGGTGATCGCCGGACTGTCGGCCGCGCACGACGCCGGATTCGACATCAAGGTGAACGCGGTGCTGCTGCGCGGGATCAACGACGAGGCCGCCCCGGAGCTCCTCCGCTGGTGCCTGGAGCGTGGCTACGAGCTGCGGTTCATCGAGCAGATGCCCCTGGACCCCGACCACGCCTGGGACCGCACCTCGATGATCACCGCCGCCGAGATCCGCGCGCTGCTGGCGACGTCGTTCGTGCTCACTCCGGACGACGCCCCGCGCGACGGGGCCCCGGCCGAGCGGTACCGCGTGCACGACGCCGTGACCGGCGAGCCCCTCGGCACCGTCGGCATCATCGCGAGCATCACCGAGTCGTTCTGCGCCGACTGCACCCGCACCCGGCTGACCGCCGACGGGCACGTGCGCAGCTGCCTGTTCTCCGACGAGGAGACCGACGTGCTCGGGCCGATGCGCTCCGGGGCGGACGACGACCAGGTCACCGAGCTCTGGCGGCTCGCGATGTGGGCGAAGCCGCGCGACCACGGTGACGACAGCGACGAGCTCGTGCACCCGACACGCGGCATGAGTGCGATCGGCGGCTGAGGCGTGACCACGATCCGGTTCTTCGCCGCTGCCCGCGCTGCCGTGGGCGTCGACTCCCTGACCACGACGGACCCCACCATCGAGGCCGCCCTCGGCGCGATCGACGCGGCCGACGTGGCGGATCCTGCGCGCTGGAGTGCGTTGCAGGAGCGCTGCTCGTACCTGGTCGACGGCGTGACCACGCGTGACCGGGCGACGTCGCTCGACGGTGTCGAGGTCGTCGACGTCATGCCGCCCTTCGCCGGCGGCTGAGTTCGGCGGCTGAGTTCGGCGGCTGAGTTCGGCGGCTGAGCGGTACGCCCGTTCCTTCCCAGAACGCCCGTTCCTTCCCAGAACACCCGCGATACCTGGTGCTTCCGGGCGTACCTGGTGCGAACTTCCGACCAGGTACGCCCGATTCGACCAGGTACACCCGGAACGACCCGGCACGCCCGACCCGACCCCGTGCCCGCGCACCCCGCACCCGTTCCTTCCCAGAACACCCGCGATACCTGGTGCTTCCGGGCATACCGTGTCGGAACTTCCGACCAGGTACGCCCGATTCGACCAGGTACGCCCGGAACGACCCGGTACGCCCGACTCGACCCCGTGCCCGCGCACCCCGCACCCGTTCCTTCCCAGAACGCCCGCGATACCTGGTGCTTCCGGGCATACCGTGTCGGAACTTCCGACCAGGTACGCCCGATTCGACCAGGTACACCCGGAACGACCCGGCACGCCCGACCCGACTCGCCCCGACCCCGTGGCCGCGCACCCCGCGCCCGTTCCTTCCCAGAACGCGCGCTATACCTGGCGTTTCCGGGCATACCTGGTGCGAACTTCCGACCAGGTACGCCCGATTCGACCAGGTACGCCCGGAACGACCCGCCCGACCCGACCCCCCGCCC